>JBFXEO010000020.1:0-22479 GCA_050180015.1 Bacteroidales bacterium
AGCAGTAATGGCCGATGCTTTCATGGCTAAGGGTTATAAGGTAATTTCCGGTGGAACCGATAACCACTCAATGCTTATCGATCTTCGCTCCAAATTTCCTGATATTACGGGTAAAAAGGTTGAAAACACGTTGGTGCTGGCTGACATTACCATCAACAAAAACATGGTTCCTTTCGATAGCCGTTCGCCATTCCAAACATCGGGAATTCGTGTTGGCTCCCCGGCAATAACCACCCGCGGTTTAAAGGAGCAGCATATCCCTGTTGTGGTTGAACTTATAGACAGGGTGATTGCGAATATAGAGAGTGAACGTGTAATTGCCGGGGTTAAATCAGAGGTAAATAAATTAATGCGGGATTTTCCTTTGTTCGCATGGTAATGTAGCTGATATTAAAATAATTGGCCCCGACCTGTAATGACGTCGGGGCTTTTTATATCTTGGCTGAGCCAAAGTTAATTGTTCCAAATTTCATCGGTAAGCCTTGTTGTGTTATCTTTATTGGTGTTTTTCATTTCATAATGCGGTAACTGAATTGTTACAATGGAATCATTTTACATCGATTTAAACCAGCTGTCGAGTAAAAAATCTAAGCTCTTTAGGGTATGGGCGGTTGGGGCCGTTGTTTTTACTGTTTTTGGATTATTGCTGACATTGATTTTCAAAAAACATGTTGGCAGGGCGGAGTTGCCTATCGTAGCCATTGCGGTATATTTTTTACTGTATATTTACTTTGCATGGGTAACCTATAAATCAACGCTATACATACAGGCCGATGAATACTCGGTAGAGTATAAATTTGGTATGCTAAAAGGATCATCGGAAAAAGTGATATGGGAAACCGTGGTTAAGGTAAAGATAGGCCCTACATACATTGCATTTTTCAAACGTAGCGGGAAACGTAAGGTGATTCGGCTTGGCTGGCTTCCCTATAGCAAGGTTATCGAAATAAAAAATAGGGTCTGTAGCGTTTGTGAGTTCAAGGGGATTCGCTGTGAAAAATCTGAGTTTTTACATTTTACATTTAAAAAATAAGAATAAGAGGATATGGATTGGTGGTTATACCCGGTTGTAGTTTTTACAGGTGCTGTAGCAGGTTTTATAAATACTCTGGCGGGAAGCGGGTCGCTGCTAACCCTTCCCCTGCTAATTTTTGTTGGTTTACCGGCAAATGTTGCCAATGGTACAAACCGGATAGGCATCCTGCTCCAGAGCCTTGTTGCGGCAGGTGGCTTTAAGCAAAAAAAGGTTTTTGAATGGAACGAGGGGCTTTGGCTTACCATTCCTGCCGGGATTGGGGCTATTGTTGGGGCGTGGGTAGCGGTTGATCTGGATGAGCGGCTTATGAACAAGATCATCGGCGGCCTGCTCGTTTTTATGTTTTTTGTAATCCTGCTTAAACCTGAAAAATGGATTGGCGACAACAAGCCGAATAATCCGGTAAAAGTTACTCCTTTAAGGGTTTTAACTTTTTTGTTGATAGGATTTTATGGCGGCTTTATTCAGGCTGGGGTCGGATTCTTCCTACTTGCGGGTCTTGTCCTGGGCGCAGGTATGAATTTACTGAAGGCCAACGCGATTAAGGTACTTATAACGCTCGTGTTTACAGTTTTTGCATTGGCCGTTTTTATTTTTAATAATCAGGTAGATTACCTGCTGGGTTTTATCATGGGTGGCGGGAACATGCTTGGCGCATGGGTGGCTACCCGTGTGGCAGTAAAGCAGGGATCAAAATTTATTCGATGGATTTTACTGGTTACAGTTCTGGTATTTGCCCTAAAACTGCTAGTATGGTAAGTTTTACTGTAACTTAAATATGTAGGTTATAGTTCCAACCTGAGGTGGAGCATTGAAGTTTACATTAAACTTGGCATTTAAGGCAGCCTTTTCTGCCGCGCGTAGCAGCTCACTGTTAAGCGTGGTCGATCCTGTTACCCCGGGTATGGCCTTGGTAATATTTCCCCGCTGATCCACTGTTACCTCAACCACCACCCTTCCGCTTTCTTGATTGGGGTATTCCGGTGGTGGAAGGGACAGTGCCGTTCTGCCGTTCAGGTTTGCAATTATTCCTTTTTCTGCACTTCCGCCACCGCCGGTTGAGCCAATTCTATTCTGAGAGTCAATGGAGCCCTCTTCGCCACCCTGATTCCCGGTTTTACCGGTTTCCCCTTCACCCGTTACCTCCCCGTCGGTTTTTTTTCCGGGGAATAGGGCTTTTTTGTTTGCTTCGCGTGGTTTTTCTACCTCTTTTTCCCCTTTTTCCTGCCCTGTTAGCGAAGCCGCTTTCTTGTCTTTGGCCTCATTTTTTTCTGTATTTTCCTTTTTTACAGTAAGCGATGGGGCATCTTCGTTATCCTGTGTTAGCGGACTTTCCTCTTCCTGTTTTTGCGCTGCGGCCGATTCGGGTTTGGGTGCTCCCAGCTCATCCCTGGGTTCGCTAATTCCCATTCCTTCATTCGAAGTTCCAAAGTTGATGAGTATTCCCTGCTCTGCTGGTAATGGGAGAGGGGTAGTAAATCCGAAAAGTATTAGCAGAATAACTATAAGCCCATGAAAAACTATGGTTCCGACTATTCCTTTGCCTCTATCGTTTAATGCCGGCATAGCTACTTTTTGAGGGGTTGGGTTGCCAGTATTAGCTTATACTTGTTATCCTTGGCAATGTTCATCACCTTTACTACTTCTTCCATGGGAACAGACCGATCTACGTGGAGTGCGATTGTCGGATCGTCCTGGCTTTTCATTTTTTGCTGCAGCAGGTATTCCAGCTGGTTTAACGTAACCGGAACTGTTTCCAGGTAAAAATTTTTATCGGCGGTAATGGAAACCGATGTAATTGGCTTGGCCGATGTTTGGCTGTTGCTCTGGGGTAGAAGAAGTTTCAGCGCGTTTGGGTGTACCAGGGTGGACGATATCATGAAAAATATGAGTAGCAGGAATACTATATCTGTCATGGATGACATGTTAAAGCTCGGATCTACCTTTATTCTGCGTTTAAGTGCCATGCTGGTTGAATTTATGCTACCGGTTCGTTGAGTAAATCCATGAATTCAGAGGTGTTGGCTTCCAGGTTAAACACTACTTTTTCTACACGTGCCACAAGGTAGTTGTACCCAAAGTATGCAAAAATACCTACAATTAAGCCGCCTACGGTTGTTACCATTGCCGTATAAATTCCGTTGGAGAGTAAACCAACGTCAATATTGTTGCCGGCCATTGACATATCGTAAAATGCACGGATCATACCGATAACTGTACCCAGGAATCCAAGCATTGGAGCACCTCCGGCTATGGTTGCAAGGAATGGTAAGCTTTCTTCAAGTTTTGTTATCTCCAGGTTCCCAACATTTTCAATTGCGGTGTTAACATCGGAGAGCGGTCGGCCCATTCGCTGTATCCCTTTCTCAATCATTCGGGCAACCGGTGTGCTTTTCGATTTACAAAGTGCCAGCGCAGCATCAATTTTGTCTTCGTGGATGTATTCCTTTATACGGTTCATAAAGGTTGTATCGGTTTCGGATGCCCTGCGAATGGCAAGGTACCTTTCCACAAAAATGTAAATTGCAATTATTGATAGGATGAACAGGGGAATCATTATCCACCCGCCCTTTATGGCTAATTCAAAAAAACTTAGCGAAACCTCCCCGGTTTGCTCCGCGGCGGTAGTATCGGCTGCCAAAAGAATCGTTGAAAGAATACTCATACCTAATATTATTTTTGCGAAAATTACTAAAAAAACGGTTTAGTCATGCTATCTATTGTTTATTCTGCACTGTTAATTTTATGAGAGGGGACGCCCGCATCTTTTGCTGGTGGGTTATTTTATTTTGATAAAATCATCGACAATTATTAGCGAATCCCGAATGTTGAGCGAGTCCTGCGATATAGAATCGTCGTTCATCTCCAGCGGTACTGCTTCCTCGGCTTTAAAGGTATGGGTTATTTTTTTCCTTAAATCTTTAAGGTTATTGAATTCCTCGCGGTACAGAATTCCGGCTCCGGTTGTATAGTTGCTCTCCTGGGTAGTGGCTAAAATATCGTCGTTTGATCTGGTAAAAGCTTTTAGCCTGAGTTTTCCCGATTTATTGAGCTTAACATCTACGTTAAAATCTCCTGCAATTTGGTTGCTGGTATTCTTGCTGTTCCCGTAATCGAGATTCCCGTTTATCGACACCCTATCATTGAGTATTTGGGTAGATAGGGCAACCTCCCATTGATCGGAGCTGAGCTCATTTTCCATTCCGGGTCTGTAGTTAACGCCAACGTCAACTTTATTGCTCCACTGCGAAAGCCAGTTGCTCAGCTGGTTCGATAACAGCTCGCTGGCGGTATTGTATAACCCTGTTGCGCCAAGGTTTGAGTTGGAGTTGTCGGTAGTTAGTCCGGTAGCATTGGGATCGGCAATAAAGCTGTTTATAACCAGCAGCCCAAGGAATTGGGTATTGACCTTTTCCTCTGTGTTTAGGGCCCCTTCAACCAGCGCTTTGGTTTCTGTATCGACGTTGGGAACATCGATGTTAAATTTGATGTTGGGCGACATGAGTTTCTGCGTGAGCAATATCTGGCAATCTACTGGAACCCGTGTTGTATAGCTTGAGTCCATAAGAAGTTGCTTGAGCGAGGTTTTTACGCGGTAAACCGCCTTGATGTCCATGTTTGCATCTAGCGGATCTCCATTCCATGCTATGCTGCTTCCCTCCTCAATCCGGAACTTCTTGTTAATTACGCCCTGAAGTGTGAATAAATAGTCCCCTTTTTCGATATTGTAATTTCCGAACATTCTAAAAATATCCTTGGCCGGGTTGATTTCCATTTTCAGGTTTCCGCTGCCATTGGCTTTAATAATATCGCCCATTTTTTTATCTATAATTATTTGAGCTTCGGCATCGGGGGTAACCTGCAGCTCCAGGTTCAGGTTTAAATTTGTGCTTGACGGGGCCTCGGGCGTTATGGTTTCCTCAATGTTTATGTAGTTTGGATCATTATTTACAAATGTAATAAAGTTGTTTTGCTCCGCCGTTCTTCCGCTGGGTAACGGTAAGTATATGGCGGTTTTACTTTCGGTTTTCAGCTTAACATTTAAGTTTAAATTTTCGGGTTGACCGGTAGCAAGTACAATCCCTGTTCCGAAGACTGTTCCGAAAAACAGATCGTTTTCACGTTCAGTGGTGTTTAAGCACTGAAAATTCTCTGTCGATAAATTCAGGTTAAGGTTGATGCCCTGAAAATGGTTGGTTTTAACGCTGCCATTGAGCGTGGCAAACCTTTGGTAGGCATCATAAATTTTGAGATTTCGGATGTAAATATCGCTATTCTCAATTTCCAGCTTATCATTCAGGGTGTACATGGTATTTAGGAAATCTACCTTTAAGCGGGAATTTGTCAGGTTGATGTACCCGTTCAGCAGGGGCTTCTGGGTTGTTCCGGTCAGCCTTAACTTGCCGTTAATGTTCCCATTTAAGTCCGATACGCCACCCGCAAGCAGCGGTGCCAAGTGGAGTAGTTTTATCCGGTTTATATCAACAGAAAAATCCAAATTCCCGTTTTCTGTAAAATAGCTGCCCCTGGCTGCAAGCGTAACCGTATCCCGATACTCGTTTGATAGGTTAAGCACCATTTTTTTATCGGAATTTTGCCATGCGCTGGTAAATACAACATTCCCTACAGGGTTGGAGTTAACGGTAAAATTGCTTATGTTGATATTGGCAAATAGAGTAGGGTTGGCGTATAGGCTGTTGATTTTTGCGCTGCCATTTATTTTGCCGCTGAGGTTATACCCCATGCCTTGCAGGTAGATGTTCAGGTACGATAGGTTAAGATTGGCGAGTTTTACTGCCAGCGAATCGTAGGCGTTTGCCGAGATGATTCCGTTCACATCGAGCCGCTGGTTTTGGCTATGAACTAAAAAATTGTCGATTTTGATTCTTGCCGTATCAAAAATAATGCTCGATGCCGAGAGTTGCCACGTGGAATCGTTAACTACAAACGATGATGGCTTAAAGTTTAACTCTGCAATGTGCCCGTTTTTCCCCGATTCGTTGAAGTTAACGGCTGCTTCAATAAGCCCATAGTTAGCCGGCTTTTGGAGGTTCTGCCAACCCAGCGAGGAATTTAAAATGTTGTCTTTAATGGCTGACGATATTTTTAGGTTGTTAACCTGCGTTGTTCCCAGCTTTATGGTAGGTGCCGCTATATTTGCAATAAGTATGCTATCCTTTGTTTGCCCATCTATGCTTAAATCCTTAACGTACATGCTGCCCATTTGCAGCTCCGGTACTTTAATTTTGAATGTGAGGGTTTGTAGGTCGGGGTTAAGAATTCCAAAAACACTTGTATTTTCGGCTATGCTAAAATCGGGTGCAACTATGCTGGTAATTTTTTGGGTCTTTTTTAACCGGAACTTTATCAGGTAATCATTATACTCTGGTTTTTCAACTCCTGTATTTGCCAGTGTTGCGGTTTTTTGGTCGATAAATGCAGGAACATACTTGTAAAAAATCCCTCTTAAGTAGTTAAAAACGTTGGAGTAGTTGTACTTACTACGGATTTCACCTTCGGCAAACTCCGATTTTAGGCTAATCAGCTTGCTCTCGGTGGTGTTGTCGGCATTTATGGTGATATCAGAAAGTTTGAACTCCCCTCGCTGATTTTTGTACGATGAGTTCACCACCTTTATTTCCCCCTTGCTGTTATCGAGGTTGCTACCCGAAAATTTTGTGGTTAGCAGAAACGACAGCTGCGAGATGGAATCGGTTGAGTTTAGGTTTAACTTCACGAGGTCAATCCTGGGAACAAAGGCCGAGAAGTCGAAAACGGGGATGGAGTCCGAAAAATCAATTTTTCCAAGAAAATTCAACTTGCAGTTGGGGTCGTTTAAATGTATTGACCCAAGGTAAGTTTTATTCGTTAGGTTTCCGGATATTTCTATCCCTGAGTAGTCATATTTATTGGCCATGAACGATTTTATGGTAGCATCGGTAAATGCTTTCACATTGGCCTTTTCATCGGTGCTACCCTTAACTTTGGCCTGAAATGTGATTTTACCCAGCAGGTCGGATTGTACCAACTTTCCTACGTCGAAGTTAAGGGCCCCCATGTTTCCGCTAAAATTTACCACTTTATTTATGCTGTTGTTTTCGGGAATGAATGATAGGTCAATGCCAACTTTACCCACAGCGCTGTTAATCGATCCGTATGCTACGAAATTGTTGATATATCCGGTGAAATTCCCTTTGTAGGTTACCTTGCCTAAAACCTCTAACTCCTTGGGAACGTTTAGTAAAGGTTTTACGTTACCCGTATCTTTTACCGACATTATATCATTTCTGGTGGTGGACAATTCTTTAATGTCAATTATCATAAGGGCTTGATCTATGTTGGGAAGCCCGGTAACGCTAAAGTTTGTTGAGAGCAATGTTTGAGCACCCATGGTAACCCTTACGTTTTTTCCGCTAAAGTCGCTAACGGTTCCTTTAATTTTCCCATCGAGCGTTGCGGCCAGGTTTACTTTTTTTGCCGCGGGAATTATGTATGCAAGGGTGCTTGTTTTTACGTATGTGTTTGTGAATTCGGCATCAAGTTTAACATTATTTACAAAGTTGCTGAATTGTTTCCAGCCATTGTAGGCCATGTTTAGGTGATCGAGCTTGATGTTTGAGCCATGCGCCTGAATACGTAGTTTCCCGAAATTCATGTATTTACTGCATAGGCTAAGGTCTGCTCTAAGGTTGTCGAGCTTAAAGCCCGACTGATCTGTACAGTTCAGGCCGTTAATAGTTATAGCAATGGTATCGCCCGCTATGCGGAAATTTCTGGCATCGATGTTAAGATCTGAGAGGTAGAGATCGTCAAAGTTTACCCCAAATTCAACGGCAGGTGCGTTAATGTGCTTTAGCCGGAAACCGGTATTGCTAATGGAAACTTTATTTGAAGTTAGCGTAAAGCTTCCAGTGCTATCCTCTTGCTGCGTGGAATCTTGCGAAAGTTTATTGAGTAGAGCCGATATATTCATTACTCCGGCGGTATCCGATATTAGATTTATTGTGGCCCTGTCTATAGCCACCCTGTTGAGTCTAAAGGAGCCTTCGCTGGGCTTAACATGCAGTAACGATAGGCTGATCTTTTTGGCGTGTATTAACGTATCGTTGTTTAAATCGGCAATAAAAACGTCCTTCAGCAATACTGTGTTGAACGGACGAAAATCCACTGCGCCAACAGATATGCCGATGCCTGTATTGGAATGTAAAATGGATGTTACCTTTGCAACCAGCCGGGTTTGTACCTGGCTACTTTGGATGATAAGCCAAAATACGGTAGGTATAGCAAACAATGCTATTAACGTCCATGTTAATATTTTAAGTGTTTTTTTGATGTTTTTAATTGTTAGGCGAAAACAAGCTCCAAATGGCGTACCGAAAATAGCAATTGGCGCTCAAATTTTCTTTATGGGCATTAAGTTTAATTCCTTAATTTTGGTGTTTTAATAAAAAATAACGATGAGTATAACTATTCTGGGGATAGAATCTTCGTGTGACGACACTTCGGCAGCAATTATACGCGATGGTTACTTGCTCTCTAACCTGATTAGCAATCAGGAAGTACATAGAGTTTACGGCGGGGTAGTTCCCGAATTGGCGTCGCGTGCTCATCAGGCCAACATTATCCCCGTGGTTGACAGCGCTATAAAGAAGGCCGGAATTTCCATCGGTGAAATAGATGCCGTTGCCTTTACCCGTGGTCCTGGTTTACTGGGATCGTTGCTGGTGGGGGCATCGTTTGCCAAGGGATTTGCCCTGGCCCGCAAGGTTCCATTGGTTGCGGTAAACCATCTTCAGGGACATGTGTTGGCCCACTTCATAAAGGATGAGGTAAACCAAACCCAACCCGAATTTCCTTTCCTGTGCCTACTCGTTTCTGGCGGTCATACGCAGCTAATAGTAGTCCGCAGCTATCTGGATATGGAAATTGTGGGGCAAACAATAGACGATGCCGCCGGTGAGGCTTTCGATAAGTGCGCCAAGGTAATGGGGCTTCCATACCCGGGAGGGCCTGTAATTGACAAACTCTCCCAGGAGGGGGATCCTCACGCATTTCCTTTTGCCCGGCCTAATATCAGCGGGTTGGATTTCAGTTTTAGCGGGTTAAAGACTTCGTTTTTATATACCCTGCGCGATAGAATTGCCGGGAACAGCAATTTTATTGAAGAAAATAAATCCGATTTGTGTGCTTCGTTGCAGCATACCATAGTTAGTATTCTCCTGGGGAAATTAGAGCTGGCTGCAAAGAAATATGCGCTCAGCAGCGTGGCCATTGCTGGCGGTGTTTCGGCAAATTCGGGCTTGCGCGATGCTATTACCCAGCTGGGACAAAGAAAAGGATGGAATGTTCACATCCCGCAATTCCGTTATACTACTGATAATGCTGCCATGATAGCCATTACAGGTTACTACCGGTATCTTGCTGGGGAATTTTCTCCACACGATGTGATGCCGCTTGCCCGCTTCCCGCTTCAGTAAAATGCTAAATGGCGTTTTCGGGCGAAAGGTATTTTCTTAGAATATTAAACAAGTCCAGCCGGCTAATTGGTTTTGTAATAAAATCGTTACAACCCGCCTCTATGCTCAGGTTAACTTTTATGCCCGAACTGTAAGCTGTTTGGGCTACTATTACCACCCTGGAGCTGCTTAGTCTTATTTTTCGGGTAATTTCAATACCATCCATGTCTGCCAGCCTTAAATCCATAAATACTAGGTTTATGCCTGGAGTGGTATTGAAGATATTAATTGCATCTTCACCGGACTTTGTATGAATTATCTTACAGCCTGTTTCTTCCAGCATTTTGGAAAGTAGAAGGAAGTTTGATTGTAAATCTTCAACAACCAGTATGGTTTTATCTTTTAAATTCGGAGCTTCTTGCTGTACGTAGTAAGGTTCATTGGGAGCGTTGGTTCTTGAGCCTACCGGTGTTATAGGCATGGTTATATTTACGGTAGTACCGGAATCTTTGGTGGATTCAACCCAAATTTTACCGTTAAGCAAGTCAACCAATCCTTTTGCAACAGGCAGGCCCAGCCCGAGGTTGCTGTTTGAGTCCCGTTCGGTGTTGGAGTTGAAGGGTTTAAAGATGGTGCTTATCCTTTGTTTCTCTATACCTACACCGCTATCCTGTACCCAAAGTTGAAGTCCGGAACTGCCATACCTTTTACAGCCAATTTCAATGTAGCCCTTTGATGTGTATTTAACGGAATTACTTATCAGGCGTCCCAGAATACTGCGCAGGATAATTCTATCGGAAAGTATATCAAAATTAATTTCATCCGTATCAATTGTAGTTTTAATGCTGATATGTTCTTTATCCGATAGTTTTAGCTCGTTTAAGGTGATTACATGTAGTGAATTTAAAAAGTCGTAAAGGTTTACGCGTTGGTACACCAGCTTGTACTGGTTCGATTTTAGCTTTGATAGTTCAACCAGATTGTCAACCTGAAGCTGTAAGATACGGCTACTCTTAGCAATTTCTTTGGTGTACTGTTTAATCAGCTCTGATTTTAACTTTGGGTTATTGATTAACTCGCAGTACCCCATAATGTTGTTTAGGGGAGCCCGTATTTCGAAGGATAAATTTGCGAGGAGTGAATCATTAAAGTTTTCGAGTTCTACAGCTTTTGCATTCAGTATGTTCAGGCTATTTTTAAGCGATACAACTTCTTTTTCCTTTTGTTCAACGCTTTGTTGAAGTTTATCAATGGTTGCATTCCTGATTGTTTTGGAATTTTGAATAATCCTTATGTGGACAAGAACCGTTATTGCAGCTGCAGCTAGCAGGGCGGCAATTATTAGGGCATATTTAGCTATGGGTATTCTTGCTGCTTGGTCCGGCTTGTGAATGAATTCATCAATGCTACGCGTAGTGGTAATAATTCCACACTGGCTTAAGGTTTCGGCCATGTGCAGCCATCTGCCTTTGTTTGAGTGCCCAATATCGATAAAATCGGATTGAATGAAATTCTTTATTTGCCCGGCTTCGAATATTAGGTGATCCAATGTTTTTGTTGATTTATACTTTGTTTGAATTAGCTGTGCAATTTCATCCGGATTTTTGAGGGCATACTCCCATCCCTTTAAGCTGGCAGCAACAAACTTATCAACCCTCGATCTGTTTTTTCGAAGCTCGTTTTGCGAGGTGAAAAGACACTCGGCGTAAAAGTCCACACCGTAATTTTTGGGAATGATTATACGGTAGGGAATGCCAAATTTATCTAAAAAGTATGGTTCGTTGGATTGGTAAATAGCGGTAGCATCTACCTTGTTATTCAAAAGATTATTTAACGATAGGGTTGATTCTACCAATTTAACCTGCGAAAGCTTAACGCCCTCAAGGTAAAGCATTGCCAACACTTCATTGGCGCTGCCATTAGTGTCAATTTCTAGCGATTTACCCACAAAATCCTGGGGTGTTCGAATGTCTGAGGTTTCTCTTACAACCACGGCCGACGGACTACTCTGGAAAATTGGGGCCAGGGCCACAACCGGGTCGCCATTCATGTACCGAACGAGTAGTTCGGAATTCGCTATTCCGTATGTGGCGTTTCCTGAAAGAACTTCATCAATCGTGTTCATTTTGGCTTCTAAATCCCTGATTTCAACATCGAGGCCAACCTCATGGTAGAAACCCTTTTCCAGCGCGGCGTAGTACCCCGCAAATTGGAATTGGTGTTTCCATTTGAGCTGAAGTACAATTTTATCACCCGATTTGGCCGCTGTTTGAAATGAAAGTAGAGTACCGGAAAGGGCTAAGAGTAATGCAAGGAGGGTTACATTTGTGGCGTTTGTGATGGTTGTTAAAATTATTTGCCGAACAGTGCTTTTATTCATTGGTTTATTTCATCATGGAAATTATAAAAACCTACCCATAGAATAAAGTTACAAATTTTATTTGGCTAAATGCTTACTACCATTAAAAATAGTTTTAAGATGTTACTTAATAATTTGATATACAACATATAATGTTTTGATGATGTTTACCAATAGTTTATGCGTAGGAGTGTTTAACGCATAGGGCTCTATTTTACCCTGAGCACCAATCCTTTTAAATACTCTCCTTCAGGATGGTAAATGTTCACCGGATGGTCTGCGGGCTGGCTTAGCTGATACAGTATGGCGGCCTCACGGCCGGAAATTGCGCAGGCGGAGAATACAGCATTGCGGAAATCTGTTTTGCTTACAACCTGGGAGCACGAGAATGTGAAAAGCTTCCCTCCCGGATTCAGTTTACGGATGGCTGCAAGGTTTAAACGCTTGTACGCCTGAAGGGCATTTTTTATGGAAGCTTGATGTTTTGCAAATGCGGGTGGATCGAGTATAATCAGGTCAAACATTTCGCTGGTAGTTCGCAGGTACTCAAACGCGTCAACGGTTGCGGCGGTATGCTTGCTGGTGCTTCCGAAATTTTCGGCGATGTTTTGCTCTGAAAGAGCAATAGCCCGTTCGGAGCTGTCGATGGTAACAGCCTTGCTGGCTCCGCCGCGTAGCGCATAAACCGTGAAGCCTCCTGTATAGCCAAACAGGTTTAACACTTTTAATCCCTTGGAGTAGGCCTGGACTAGCCGTCTGTTTTCTCGTTGATCTATAAAAAAACCTGTTTTTTGGCCTTCATCCCACGAAACCAGGAAGCGGTTTCCGTATTCACGGTTTATGCCCGACAGGTTTCCTTGTCCTGCAATGAATTCGTCAATTGGCGAATATTTTTCCCTTAGCGGAAGTGTTCCGCTACTCTTGTCGTACACCGCTTTGACAGATCCTCCAAATATTTCAACAATTTGTTTCGCAACGGTATGCCGTATAAGGTACATCCCTATTGAGTGGCACTGCATTACGGCGGTATTGCCGTAAATATCAACAATTAATCCGGGTAAGTTATCGCCTTCGCCGTGAACCAGTCGGAAAATATCGGTTTCGGCGTTCGGGTAAAGCCCCAGCAATTTCCTGTTGGTTAGTGCTTCGTCCAGCCTATTCCTCCAGAAGTCATCATTTATAGTATCTTTTTTGAAGCTAAGTACCCGAACGCTGATAGAGCCCGCATGGAAATGTCCGGTGGCAAGAAAATGGTTGTCGGCACTGTAAACTTCCACCACATCTCCTTCCGACGGTGAATCGTAGGTTGTTTTTATTGCACCGGAAAATACCCAGGGATGAAAGCGGAGCAATGATTGCTCTTTGCCCGGTTTTAGGATAACTTTAGGGTAATTCATTGGGTTACCATTGATGGGTTGATAGCTTTGAATTTGACGAATATCTCGCGACATACCCAGGCGTCGGTTGCGGCATAATCAATTTGCGCACCTGTAAGCTCTGTCGATTCCCAGTTGCTTAGCTGCTGCGTTTTTGATACCCTTGCCCCAAGAACAATTGCTGCAAGTTTCCGAACGCTCTGCACCTCGATATTGAAGGTTGGGGCTATTTTCTGTAAATCCACAAATCCTTTTGGATTGAAATTGCTGATATTTTGCAAACCCCTTAAATCGTCACGGATGGCAGCGCCCACCTTAATTATTTTTTCATTTTCCAGAATGGCCTTAAGGGGTGGGGTAATGCCCACCTCCTTTACCCGGATAATCAGCGCTGTATTTTCGGTTGATAGCTGGAGCAGGGCAATTCCGTTGTTTTTTCCTTTTTTAAACGATGGCTTCGATTCGGTGTCAAATCCCAAGATTTTGCCTTCGGCAAGCACATGGACCCATCCATTCAAATCGGTTTGTGTGGATATCACATGGGCCACACCCGGAAAATTTAGCCGGGGGAGTTTGACAATTTCATCGTTATTGATACTGGGAATGAACATTCTACATATCTACAGGGTTGATGTCCTCGTTCTGCCCGTGGTTTGCAAGCCAAGCTGGCGTATTCTTTTCCGATACTTGGTCAGTACGCTCTATGCTGTTCAAATCAACATTGCTATATTCCAGGATATGGAAAGCGCGGATAAGATTTACCACCCGAGTACCCCAGTATTCCCGAAAATTTTCGGAGCACTCCCATAGCGCGTCGTTCATTACATCGGTATTGCCTACCTTGTAGCGCACGGTAAAGTTTTTTAAATCCTGGTAAACATCAGCCATGTA
Source organism: Bacteroidales bacterium (assembly GCA_050180015.1). Taxonomy (GTDB): domain Bacteria; phylum Bacteroidota; class Bacteroidia; order Bacteroidales; family Tenuifilaceae; genus JBFXEO01. Next base: position 14,119 of record JBFXEO010000020.1, read on the forward strand.
CTCTGCGATACTTGCGGTGTATTGTCCGTCGTTTTCATCGGCACGCTTATCGTAAATTTCTAAAAAATCATTGTGCTGCCCCAGCAGGTACTCAATTTTTGATTCAGTTAACCGGTAATCTAGCTCTGAAACAAATTGTTCATTCCCTTCATCGTAAACGGGTTCCGTTGCAGGAAGAAGGGTGGCCTTGTAGTAGAGCAACGGAAGGATTTTGCTTGACGCGGCTACAAATGTTTTGGCATTATGCCTTTCACAATTTTCGAGGAATGCGCAAAACTCGTTGGCAACAGTGACAAATTCTACCACATTTCGGCTGTAAACAATGTTTTTTGTGTCCATCTACATATAGTCTTGGCAGCAAATATATGTAAAATTGAGTGAATGGGGCATGTTGTTTTTTGCAATTATTATGTATGCTGGGATGTTTGTGGGGCAAGTAAGAAAATTACACGAAGTCAGAATTCAGAGTCAGGAAGCCAGAAAGGACTTGAAATTTCTCGTTAGTTTCAGTAAGTTTTTATCCCGTAATTTCTTTATGTCCCTCACGAATTTACCGGGAAACAAGCAGCCGCCAGGCGGCTTAAAGTTAAGCCTTACCCCCTATGAAACAGTGCTTTCATAACATGGCTGGCTATTTTAGGGTTTTCTTTTAACCGGCGGGTTGAATATCCAAACCACTTTTTGCCAAAAGGAACATATACCCGCATGGTGTGTCCCCTGTCAATAACTGACTCCCTGAGCTCGGGCGTTACGCCGTAAAGCATCTGGAACTCGTATTTGTTGGCTGGGACTTGGTATTTTTCAATAAGGCTGTATGCTCCTTCGATTAGAGGTTTATCGTGGGTTGCAATTCCGGGGTAGATGCCGTTTTTTAGCATAAATTCCAGATCATCGAGGTAATGCCGGTTGATTTCGTCGTATTTTTTGTAGGCTACTGCTGCGGGTTCAATGTAAATACCCTTGCAAAGACGGTAGTTTAGAGGCGTACCGGATGAGTGTATGTCCATTAAATTTTCCAAATCGGAGAATGTCCTTTTGAGGTATGCCTGTACCACCAGCCCGACGTTTTCTGGGAAATCGGCCTTTAGCCTGCGGTAGAGTTCAATCTCCAGGTCGGTACAGGAGGAATCCTCCATGTCTATCCTGATGAAATTGTTGTAAGATGTGGCTTTTGCCACAATTTCACGGATGTGCCTGTGGCAAATCTCTTTATCGAGGAGTAATCCAAACATGGTTGGCTTTAGCGAGTAGTTTCCTTCAATTTTTTCTTTCTCCATCCTATCGATCAACTCAAGGTACTCCACCTTGTTTTTTTCTGCTTCCCTGAGGTCGGTAATAAATTCACCAAGAATATCGAGCGTAACTTTGATCCCTTTACCATTCAGCTCCTTGGATACGCGTATGGCATCGGATATATCGTTCCCGGCAATGTACCGTTTCGAGAAAATCCAGATTAGTTTTTTGGGAAGATAGGGCAGCATTGCTGCAATTATTTTATTCAACATGGTGGCTATTTTTTTTATGTACGCTAAATGGTTATTCTCTAGATGCAGGGTTAACAAGATAAAGTTGAAATGGTTTACTGATGTTATTCGATTGTTTTGGCCGTTCGGCTAAGTTAAGGGGTTAACGTATATTTAAACCTGGCATACGATGAAGTTTGCCCGGCTGGGTGATGTTGAATATAGCTGAATGAAAAAATATGCTCCTTGGAGGAGCTGCTTGGTTGATCTGTGGCAGGATGTAATCAAAGTCCATGTAAAATAACAAAGAGGATAGCAGTATCCTCTTTGCGTATAGGATTATTGCGAAAGTGTAATTTATATGCTGATAAATTTACCTTTAGGCGTTTGGCAAAATTCGCAATTTTCGCTGGCAGATTCTTTGGTGTAGGTGTTACCACAAGTAGGGCATACCAAGAATTCGCCGGGTAGAGTAGCTTCGGAACCGGCGTTTAGCGCTTCCAGTGCTTCCTGGTAAAACTGCTGATGTTTCATCTCTGTATCCCTTGCCCATGTAAAGGACTTTTCGGCTTTTTCAACCTTTTCGGCTTTCGCATCGGCTAAAAATTGTGGGTACATAGTTGTTACTTCGTATGTTTCTCCATCAATAGCCGCTTGCAGGTTCTCTGCGGTAGCTTTAACCTCAAATTCGGGTTTAAACTCATCCATTTTTTCTCCCAGCGCTTCAAGTGCCTTTGTGTGATTTGCGGCGTGGATGGCTTCTGCGCTAGAGGCGGCTTCGAAGAGTTTTGCAACATTGAGGAAGCCTTCCTCGGTTGCTTTTTGGGCAAATGCGGCGTACTTTGCACTTGCCGTAGTTTCACCTTTTATTCCCGCTTTAAGGTTTTCGATTGTTTTAACAGGCTTGGCCTGTTTGCAACCTGTTAGGGCAATAAGCCCGGCGATTGTAAAAAATAGAATTTTTTTCATGTGAAATTATTTTTTAGGGTTAGTAAAATTAAAGAGGCATCATGTAATTATAAACAAGTGTGCCGCCAAAGTAGCCCGTAATGGTTACAGCAATGGTTGCCAGCGTGTAAGTAATAAAGGAAACGGACTTCAACCAGCTGCTGCTTGTTTTCCGGAGAAGCAGCGTGCGTAGTATGGAGGTTAAAATCAGAAGCAACAATGAAATTCCTGCAAAAATTTCGTGAGTTTCCCTTATTTCACCTGCAGCTCCGGTCATTTCGGCTGTAAATAAATCGCCCGAAAGCCAGGTGAGAATTGCGCATAGAGTGCCAACAATGAGCAGGTAAAAACTGATTTTGCTCAAGCAAATCTCCTTTTTTATGAAAAGAGAAGCAACTTCGGCAACAAACCCGATAGCAATTAACGCTATAGGGAAGTGCACTAACATTGGGTGCAAATGGCTGGTTGGTATCATACTGGTTGTATTTGTTAAAATTTAGTATAAAAGTAATAAATTCTTAGTTATTAATCATTGGGTAGTTCGGTTTCGTTTATTTAGTTTTTTAGGTATGTTTTGGGCCGCCGGGTTATCCGGTTTTTCATTTTGTAGGTGCCATTCATCGTGTGGCTCTGCATGAATAAAAGTTTCACTCCGGGGAATGGTTTCACTAAGCGCTTTTTCTATTTTCTCGCAGATTTCGTGGACCTCTTTAAGGTTTAGGTTTGGGTTTAGGTGAATGTTGAATTTGATGAAAGTGTCTGCACCGGCAGTTCTAACCTTCATGCTGTGTATGTAGTTTACTTCGGGAAACTTTGCCAGGGTTTGTTGTACTTTATCTATGGTTTCCTGGGGTGCCTTGTCCAGTAAAACATCTATGGCTTTCTTCCCAAGCTTGACTGAAACCATTAAAACTATCAGCGCAACAACCAGTGCTGCAATAGAATCGGCAAAGAAGAATCCAAAGTTGGCACAAATTAACCCGAATAGTACAACAACCGAGCTCCAAATATCGGTGGAAAAATGTAGCGCATCGGCTTCAAGGGCTTGGCTGTTATACTTTTTGGCAACCCGGTACAGGGCCCTGGAGCGCCAAAAATCAACAATTATTGCCGTGACCACAACCACATAGCTCCACGCGGTTACCTCTATCTGTGTTCTGTTCGATATAAGCCTATCCGCTGCTTCGTAAATTATCCAGACACAGGTGATAAGTAGTAGGATTGTTTCGATAAGTGCAGAAAGATTTTCAATTTTGCCATGTCCGTAGTTATGTTCATTATCTGCCGGTTTATCGGAAATTTTTACGGAGAAAAAGGTGATTATTGCAGCAACAAGATCGAGGACAGAATGCAATGCCTCGGACAGAATACCCAAACTTCCGGTTAAAATTCCAATGGTTAATTTAAATCCTGTTAAAAAAATTGCGCCAAATATCGAAATTAATGCCACTCTTTTTTTCTCTCTTACCATCGCTATCAATATTAAATAAGAACTTAGAATGATGAGGAAATTCCACGAATAAACCTCCAGGCGGAGGATTAAAAGCAGCTGTTTACAGTTTAGGCGGTTGCCAGATATGAACAATAAAGCTGGAAATACTATTGATAGCTATTGGCGGGAATATGTCCGTTAGAATGGTTGATTTCCTTACTGTGGGGAACGGCTCATTTGCAGAAATATCTTCTTGGATGCAAATTGTGTGAGAGTGTTCAAGGTGACTGGAAATATCGCTACAACCGTTGGTTGTAAATACCTGATCGAGTAAAAAAATCCCCACGGCGTTGCCCTTAGCAGGACTGATCATAAGGCTAAGAGCAATTAATAGGTAGTAAATTGGTTGTAATACCTTTGCCATATTTGCAAATATACTAGTACAACGTATTACTTGTAACTTGCCGGTAGGTATATTTTAAATTCTATTTTTTATATTATGGACTTAGTGCGATTCCGTGCAATTTATTGCGAAGTTTGTCTAGCGGCTGAGGATAAGTTTTTTTGTTAAATGCTTCTTGCTTGGAGCGCTCAATGTTACAATGTAAATTCCATTGGGTTGGTTGTTGGGCGTCCAGCTCACCGAGTAGTCGCCCTGGGTGAAATTGCCGTTTGCCAGCATGGCAACGGGAGTTCCGTTAATACTGTGTATGCTAATTGTAATATAGGTGGGCGTGTTTAGGTGAAAGGCTATGGCAGCCTCTTTCCTTACGGGGTTTGGATATATTGGCGCGAGCCAAATGCCATTTCCCTGTGTGTCTATAAGGCTAACCCCGGTTAACGAAGGGCTTCCCGCCTCTTTCCACGCCGAGTATATCAGTTCCGCTAGGGCATGTGAGGCATTCTTGAAGAGCATTACGGTAAAGTCTCCGGCTTTTGCCCATAGGGCATCCTTATATTCGGTTGACGAATAATTTGAGTTTACACTTTTTGCGTAATCATCGGTAATTATAACCGAATCAACGTACTTGTAGTTTGCGTAAAGGTAATTTAGTATGTACTGGGTAACATTGCCGATTTGTTCAACTGCATCGCCGGAGTAGGTAAGGTTTGCCGAGTGGGCATTAATCATGGTGTTTTCGTAGCGGGAGTGTATGCCATCGTTCCCGGTGTATTGTCCGTTGTAGTTTTTGGTGATATGCAAGGGCATGTGGCCATCGGCGACATAGTGGCCCAGATCGGCCGCAAAGTATTTGGCCCTGTCCCAGTTCTGCTTTGCCATGTTGTTTCGCAGGGAGTCGTATGTGGTTTTGGTGGCATAGGGCAAAATTCCCCAGTCGTAAACATAGTAGGAACCGTGTACGGCAATGGCTTCGTTTAAGGTTTGTGGGATATACCCGTAGCTGTTGAATTCGGAGTAGTTGTCAATATCTATGTAGTGCTTTGGGGCTTCGTTGGAATCGTAACTTTTACGGTTGTCGGCATCGGAGGCGTGTTCGGCCAGGTAGTAGCCCCATGCTTGGAGCTGTTGCATTTCCTGGTTGAACGATAATGTTGCGTTGTTGCTGATGATGTAATGTCCCGTCCCGCCCCAGCTGATTAGCGTAAGGCCAAGGGTAATTACGAAAAAGTACCGAAAAAGTTTATTCATTATAACCCGTGAATTTTGACCTGCAAGTTTACAATAATTTTAATTTCTAGTTTGATATTATGCGGGAATCATATTTTAACCGATAATTAAAGAAAATATTTCCAATTTATTATTATTTAAAAGTAAAACTGAATGAGTATTTGCGATGCGCTTACTGCAAGTTCTATAAACAGTTATTCTTTCATTCATCATTCTTTTTGCTGTGCCAGGCCAGTAAACCTTCTTCGTTGCCGATAATCTTGCCATTGTCCAGCAAATACTGGATAACCCTGATAACTCTATCCGTATTATGCTTTAGGCTGTCAATTAATTCTTCGCTGGTACAGGGTTGGAGCATTAGCTTTGCCTTTAGCTCTTCCAGTACCATGTCAAACTCGTACTTACTCATATCCAATTCGTTTCTCGATGTACAGATGTCGCATTTACCGCATCGGTAGGAATCTTTTTCACCGAAATACTCGCTGAGCATTTGTCTTCGGCATTTTGTTTGGCTTTGGGCGTAGGCAATAATTGCGTCAAGCCTGTTTACGAACTTTTCACGAAGTAACCTGTATGAGTCAGGATTAATACGGAGGTTTTTTTCGTCTAGCCGCTCCTCTGTCAGTATAATTAACGGAGTTTTCTTTTTGGGGATATAGTTGACAATCTTATGGTGGCTCAGTGCTTTTAAGTTGTCGATAACGTTTGGGGTTGATATGGCGGCCAGCCGGCTCAGATAAACCTCGTCAATTTTAACATACTGGGAAAAAACACCCGTGAAATTTCTGAGGATCACCTTGATGAATCTATCCATTTCGGCATGTGCAACCTGATACTTGTAGAGTTCCTGCCTGTCAACCAAAAACATTAACCGGCTTGGATTGTCCAATTCATCGGTCATTTCAATGTAGCCTTCGCGTTCAAGTATTTTAAGTGCGCTGAAAGTTTTTGCGTAGCTTAACCGGTATGCCGAGCAAAAATCCATCAGGTTGAAATCGTAAACTTCGCCTTTCCCCGCCCCAATGGCAATGTTTAGGTACGATCCCAGGGCCTGGTAGGTTCGTTTGATGTCTTCTGCCGGGGGGAAGGCCGTATCAATCCGTTGCTCTGTTTTCAGTTTATCGGAGTTGTTGTAGAGCAGAACTGCGTAGGCCAATTTTTGGTCGCGGCCGGCACGCCCGGCTTCCTGAAAGTATGCTTCGGGAGAGTCTGGTAAATCTGCATGAACAACAAACCGGACATCGGGCTTGTCAATTCCCATTCCAAAAGCGTTGGTGGCAACAATAACCCTGGTTTTACCCGTTTGCCATTCAGTTTGCTTGGTGCTTCGGGCTTCCATGGTTAACCCTGCGTGGTAGTAGTCGGCCGAAATTCCTTCCTTGCGTAGCGTAAGCGCTATTTCTTTGGTTTTTTCCCGGCTGCGTACGTAAACAATGCCTGTTCCCGGGATGCTGTTGATGATTTTGAGTAGATGCTTGATTTTATCTTCGACATTTCGTATAAGGTAAACCAGGTTGTCGCGGGCAAAGCTCATTCTGAAAACTTTTCCGTTCCGGAATCCGAGTTTTTGCTGGATGTCTTCCACAACATCGGGGGTGGCGGTGGCAGTTAGAGCAAGGAAGGGAACATTGTCGGGCAAAAGTTCCCTCAGCTCTGCAATGCGCAGGTATGATGGACGAAAATCGTAGCCCCATTGCGAAATGCAATGCGACTCATCAATGGCAACCATGTTTATTTTAATCTTGCGTAACCGTTCCCGGAATATTTGCGTGGTTAACCGTTCCGGCGACAGGTACAGGAATTTTATACTGCCGTAGGCGCAGTTGTCGAGTTCGATATCAATCTCGTGCGATGATAGTCCGGAGTGAATGGCTGTTGCCGTAATGTTCCGCTGTTTCAGGTTTTCAACCTGATCCTTCATTAGGGCGATAAGCGGAGTGATAACTAAACAAACACCCTCCTTGGCCAGCGCGGGCACCTGAAAGGTTATGGATTTTCCACCTCCAGTGGGCATAAGGGCAAGAGTGTCGGATCCATTATAGACCGATTCGATAATATCGCGCTGAATTGATCGGAATGCGCTGTAGCCCCAGTACTGTTTGAGTATTTGTTCGAATTTATCCAAACCTTGAATGTTTTTAGCAAAAATAATTAAAAATGGGGACTGTGGACTAGTGGATGTTGGTTTATCTGTCAAACGGGGGTTAAACTCTGGAGAATATTGTACTTTTATGTTTCACATAATATAACATTCAAATATCAGATTGATTTGTAAGACAATTGACGTTCTGCCAAAAATTTGTAACTTGCCGCATTTTTAATCAATAACCTGTACAATCATGTCGTTTTACTCAGATAAAGTTGTGGCCGAAGGACTTACGTTTGATGATGTGCTTTTGGTGCCGGCATACTCCGAGGTGTTACCTCGTAACGTTAACCTGTCAACAAAATTTACAAGAAATATAGAAATTAACGCTCCGATTATTTCCGCCGCAATGGACACGGTAACCGAATCGGCCCTTGCCATTGCCATCGCCCGCGAGGGTGGAATCGGAGTAATACATAAGAATATGAGCATAGAGGCCCAGGCAAAGCAGGTACGTGAGGTTAAGCGGGCAGAAAACGGTATGATATATGAGCCGGTTACAATACTCCCCAATGCTACTGTTGGCGATGCTTTAGGGTTGATGCGGGAATATCACATCGGCGGAATCCCGGTGGTGGATAAGGATGGCTTACTGATTGGCATTGTAACAAACCGCGATCTGCGCTTTCAGGAGAACTTTAAAACCCCAATTCATAAGGTAATGACAAGTAAAAACATCATTACCACAACAAAATCCATTGACCTGGAAAAGGCCACATCGATACTGAAGGAGTACAAAATA
>JBFXEO010000021.1:0-21869 GCA_050180015.1 Bacteroidales bacterium
CTAAACATTGCCAAAAGTCCAATGGGCAAGTTTTTTGTATGCTTAACCCAGCCATACATTACTGTTTAAAAATTTTGCCGTCAATCTAAATTTTTCTCCTGTAACTTTTTTACTACAGGTTCGTCGTACTACAAATTTATACCGATTAATGACATCCGAGGAATACAACAGGTGTGTGGGCTTATACTCCGATGGAATTTACCGATTTGCCCTAAAAATGCTCAGGAACTACACCCTGGCGCAGGATAACGTGCAGGATTCCTACGAAAAACTTTGGATGAAACATAAAGAGGTGGATTTTACCAAGGCAAAATCGTACCTGTTCTCCATATCATACAATGCTTCGATAGATTCTATCCGCCGCAATAAGTTAAGGCTAACATTTACACAACAGCTACCCGATGATCCACCTATTATACCTGCGCATTTCGATGTGGCCGATATATTAAACAGAGCGGTAGAACAACTCCCGGATATTCAAAAATCGGCAATCCTGCTCCGCGATTACGAGGGTTACTCGTATGAGGAGATTGGTGAAATTACAGGGCTCCATGAATCGCAGGTAAAAGTATATATATACCGGGCACGGCTATCGCTGAAAAATTACCTGGTAAGCATTGAAAACCTAATATAGCTGCTATGAATATTAACCGCCAAAACTATGAATCTATCCTGATAGATTACCTGGATGGGAAATTGAATTCAAAGCAGAAAGATGAACTCATGCAGTTCCTGTACGAAAATAGGGACATCGCAGCGGAGCTTGACGGGTTATCGGAGGTTATTTTGCCCGTCCACGAGGCCCCCTTCCCCAACAAGCCGCAGCTAAAAAAACTACCCATGCCATTGCAGGGCATAGGCAACCAAACAGATTACCTGTGCATTGCAGAGCTGGAGGGTGACCTAAATGATAACGAAAAAATACTGCTGGCGGAACTGCTGGCGAATGATAAAAAGGTGAAAAACGTAAAAAAAATATTTGCCCATACCCGGTTAGCCGTTCCGTACGAAATTGTTTACCCCAACAAATTGGAGCTTAAACGCATACACGTTCCATTATTCCATAGAACCAGCGTTAAAGTTTCTATTGGCATTGCAGCAACAGCTGCGCTAATTATTGCGCTGAATATTTCCCTCGAAACGATCTATTCTCCAAGCATCACATCAAAACCTGGCGGTCCCGCTGTAACTGCCACAACAAGCATATCGCCTTCAACCACGGGAAAAGTGGATCTTGCTGTAAAAACATCAACAAAAAGAATTATTAGAACCGAAAAAATAACCGCTACGGCCACATCACCGGGGTTACAGGTTAATGGGAATACCGATGGTCAGCACCCGGCTGAAATAAAAATTGAGAAAATACAACCCATAGCAGTACAGTTAATCCCTTCCGGAGTTAGCCATACAAAGCTGGGTTTGCCACAGAGTAAAGTTGGCATCGCCCTAAACAAGCAGCAATTAAGTAATCAGCCAATTAAGCAACACGGTACAACAAAGGAGTATTCCCTTTCGGGTTTACTGCAAAAGGGATTGAAGCATATTGGCATCGAATATAATATTCAAAGAAGTGACGAGGGCAGTGTTGAAAAAATATCTGTCGATAGCGAATTGCTTTCATTTTCTACCACCAGAAACAAAAATGACGAATAACCCTGTAACAAACACCGAGGAAGATCGTCATACAGAAAAGTGAAAATCTAAAAATACGAAGTTGATACTTCCAGGTGTTATCAACAGTAACATTAATAACCTTAAAGCTAAAACAGATGAAACGACTATTACTACCAGCAATACTCCTACAGGCCAGTATCGGAATAATGGCCCAAAACCCAGAGGCTATGCTAAAAGCCCTAGAACGCCCCGATACCGTTAGAAATGGCTCATCGCTTACAACCAAAAGTTTCAACAGTAGCAGCGACTCAACCGTAGAATCGGGAACAATAACAAAAGCGGTGGCGGTTGAAACGGCAGTGCCGGACTCATTGAGCAACCGGATAGAACACAACGCTGTGGTAAACAACGTGGATAATGATACGACAATTATCAGGATAGGCAGAAAAAAAATTATGCTGATAGATAAGGATGACAAAACAACCATTGAATTCCCCGAGAAAAGTGAGAAAACTGTTTTTTACGAATTCAAGAGCCGGCGTAAATTTAAGGGGCACTGGGCCGGTTTTGAAATGGGCGTAAACGGGTTTATGGATAAAAACCAATCGGCAAACCTCAAGGGCAATGTGGCCTGGCTGGATCTTAAACAAGCCCGTTCGTGGAATGTAAACATTAACTTTATGCAATACAGTATAGGATTGGGGTCAAACTGGGCCGGACTGGTAACCGGTATGGGATTGGAATTCAACGATTACCATTTCTCCAACCCCATTGGCCTTAAAGTTAACAATGGTATCACCATCGCCGACAGCTCCTACATCATTTCAGGGTACAAGGTAAACAAATCAAAGTTGAGCACGGTAAACCTCACACTCCCATTAATCGTTGAATTCCAAATACCAACAGGAGAAAGGGGCCACAAAATATACGTGTCCACGGGTGTTATGGGCGGGCTACGGCTTGGCTCCCATACCAAGGTTGTATACGATGATGGAGAAAAGCATAAAAGTAAAACGCGGGACGATTTCAACATTGCAACATTCCGTTACGGTATTACAGCTCGCCTGGGGTACCGTGCCATAAGGCTCTACGCAAACTACTACCCAACGCAACTTTTCGAGAAGGATAAAGGGCCGGAAATATACCCATTCGCCGTTGGGCTGGTTCTCATACCGTTTTAACCCCAGAAATGAAGAAGCCGGAAAAATTCCGGCTTCTTTTTATCATAACTCTCTGGAAAGTTTTACCATACATACAAATTCAGGTTGACGCTGGTTACAGCTTACGTTTTACCTCTATCTGCTGGAACCCTTCAACAATATCCCCAACCTTGATATCGTTAAAATTATTGATATTCAACCCACATTCAAAACCATTGCTAACCTCTTTAACGTCGTCCTTGAAACGCTTGAGGGAACCAAGATCACCGGTGTAAACCACAATACCTTCGCGAATTAGGCGAACCTTGTTGTTACGAATAATTTTACCCTCCCGAACAATACATCCTGCCACTGAACCAACCTTGGTAATTTTGAATACATCAAGAACCTCAGCGGTACCCGTAATTTCCTCCTTAATCTCCGGGGATAGCATACCTTCCATGGCATCCCTAATCTCGTTTATTGCATCGTAAATAATTGAGTACAACCGGATGTCAATTTCCTCCTTTTCGGCCAGCTTACGGGCACTAACCGATGGACGAACCTGAAACCCAATAACAATTGCATTTGATGCTGCGGCAAGCAGTATGTCCGACTCAGAAATTTGGCCTACTGCCTTATGAATTACATTAACCTGTATTTGAGGCGTTGACAATTTTATCAGCGAGTCGGATAGCGCCTCAATGGAACCATCCACATCACCTTTTACCACGATGTTCAATTCCTGGAAATTACCAATAGCTATACGGCGACCAATTTCATCCAGCGTAATATGCTTTTTGGTTTTCAGCCCCTGCATACGCTGTAATTGTTCGCGCTTGTTGGCAATTTCCTTTGCCTCGCGGTCGGAGTCCATTACGTTAAAATAATCGCCCGCCTGGGGTGCACCATTTAAACCAATTACCTGAACCGGTGTAGATGGACCTGCCTCCTGTATGCGCATTCCACGCTCGTTGAACATGGCCTTCACGTGCCCGGAGTAAATTCCGGCAAGCATTATGTCGCCCTGGTGAAGTGTTCCGGCCTCCACCAGCACTGTTGCCACGTAGCCTCTTCCCTTATCAAGGGTAGATTCAACAACCGCACCCTGGGCCCGCTTATCAGGATTTGCTTTTAAGTCGAGTAGCTCTGCCTCCAGCAATACTTTTTCCAGTAGCTTATCGATATTCGTTCCCTTTTTTGCAGATATTTCCTGACATTGGTACTTTCCACCCCAATCCTCAACCAGGTAATTCATGTTTGCCAGTTCGCCCTTTATTTTTTCAGGATCTGCGGTGGGCTTATCGACTTTGTTGATGGCAAATACAATTGGTACTCCTGCCGCGCTGGCATGGTTAATTGCCTCAACAGTTTGGGGCATTACGGCATCGTCGGCTGCCACAACAATAATAGCAACGTCGGTTAAGCGTGCCCCGCGAGCCCGCATTGCAGTAAAAGCTTCATGGCCGGGAGTATCCAGGAAAGTTATTTTCCTGCTATCATCAAGCACAACGCTATACGCACCAATATGCTGGGTAATTCCGCCTGCCTCGCCGGCAATTACATTTGCATGGCGAATGTAATCGAGCAGCGAAGTTTTACCGTGGTCAACGTGCCCCATTACCGTAACAATTGGTGGCCGAAACTTCAGCATTTCTGGGGAATCCTCGTCCTCATCGTTTATAGCTTCCTGTAGGTCAACGCTTACAAATTCAACCTGATATCCAAACTCATCGGCAACAAGGGACATTGTTTCTGCATCGAGCCGCTGGTTTATCGACACCATTAAACCAAGGTTCATACAAACTTCTATCACATCGGTAACCGGCGCATTCATCATGGTCGCCAGCTCATTAACAGATACAAACTCGGTTACCTTGAGAATTTTCATCTCCTTCTCAAGGCGTTCCATCTCCTGCTGCTGGCGGGCACTAAGAATCTCCCGTTTTTCCCTGCGATATTTGGAACCCTTTGTTTTCCCTTTTGATGTAAGCCGTGCAAGTGTTTCCTTTATTTGCCGCTGAACTTCTTCTTCGTCAACTTCCTGCTTAACGGGTTTCTTCTTCTTGTTTGCCTTTTTTGCCTGCGGATCAGCTTTCTTCAGCTGTAACGGCGGAGCTTGCGGGTCACGCGCCCCCGCCTCGGGTACCGAAACCTTGGCATTTTCCTTTTTTATCCGTTTCCTACGCTTCTTTTTATTGGCCCTATCGTTGTTACTATCGGAAGATGACGCTACCGGCTGTTTCTTTTTTGACTCAAAGGCGCTTAAATCAATTTTACCCTTGATTGTTGGGCCCGTAAGTTTTTCCACCTCGGAACGGTATATTTCAACCGGTTCAGGGATAACTTCAACCTCCGAAGTGTTAGCTTCATTAACCGTAGGTTGCGGTTCATTAACAGAGTTTTCTGGCTGTGATCCGGGCTTCTCCCCCTTCCCCAGGTGTTTTACCAACGGACGGATGGGCTTTTGGACTTTTTCCAGATCTATTTTACCCAGAACTTTAGGTTCCTCAACCTGAACCTTCGGTGCTTCTACATGGTTGGAGAGCAGTTGTTCATCCCCGCCCTGTTTTTTAGGCTTTAACTCAGGTTGGCGTTCGGGTTGTTCTGGTTTAACTTCTTCCTTTTTCTTTTTTTCGGGGGGTGGTGCTGGTTGCGTCTTGTGGTGCGATAGTGCCTCCAGGTCAATTTTGCCTTTCAGCTTTAAATCAATTCTAGGCCTTTCAATTTCTTCCTTTTCGGGGGATGAGTGGTCAATTGTTGTTGTTTTAATGATTACCTCATCGTCAGAAGAGTCAAAATCTGCCTCGTCCTCCACATCTTTTTCCACATCATCAATGGAAATGGTTTCCTTTTTATCCCTTAATCCTTTAAGGCTTACTTTTTGCGACTCTTTTTTGAGGTTAACCTCTGCGCCAAACTCTTTCGAAAGAAGACCTATTAGGTTTTGATCGACTTTAGAATTGGGATCGGCCGGAACATCGTACCCTTTTTTGTGAAGAAATTCCACAAGGGTTGATACCCCTACGTTAAACTCTCTGGCTAACTTACTAAGCCTAATTAATTTATCATTTGTCATACAGGCTTTTCCCCGTTGATTACTGTAAAATATTCTACAAAACTAAACGATTAGCAATACTATTCAAACTCAGACTTTAATATTCTGAGAATTTCTTTTACTGTTTCTTCCTCCAAATCGGTACGTTTTACCAATTCTTTAAATGGGATTTCCAGCACACTCTTGGCGGTATCGCAACCAATGCCCTTAAGCGTGTCAATAATCCAGCTGTCTATTTCATCAACAAATTCATCCAGGTTAACGTCTTCCTCATCCTCGTTGTCCGTTTCGCGGTAAACGTCAATTTCATACCCGGTAAGCTGGCTGGCCAGCTTTATGTTGTAACCGCCCTTACCAATAGCCAACGATACTTCGTTGGGTTTCAGGTAAACCTCTGCCCGCTTGGTTGCTTCGTCATACTTAATTGAGCCGATTTTAGCAGGGCTCAGGGCGCGCTGGATGTAAAGCTGGGTGTTGTTGGTGTAGTTGATAACATCGATATTTTCGTTGCGCAATTCTCGTACAATGCCATGAATACGGCTTCCCTTCATGCCAACACAGGCACCAACCGGGTCAACCCGCTCATCGTAGGATTCTACTGCCACCTTGGCGCGTTCGCCCGGAATGCGGACTATCTTTTTTATAGTGATAAGACCGTCAAAAATTTCGGGTACCTCCAGCTCAAACAGCCTTTCCAGAAAGGCGTTGGCAACCCGCGAAAGGATAATTTGCGGTGAGCTATTCTTCATTTCAACCCTAAAAACAACGGCCCGGATGCTATCGCCCTTACGGTAGAAGTCCGATGCAATTTGCTCCGTTTTAGGGAGTACCAGCTCGTTCCCCTCATCGTCGAGAACCAAGATTTCCTTTTTCCAGACCTGGTAAACCTCCCCGGTAATAATTTCACCAATTCTATCCTTATACTTATTGTAGAGGTTGTTTTTCTCCAGTTCCATAATCCTGGATGTCAGGTTTTGGCGGAGAGCCAAAATGGCCCTACGGCCAAACTGTGATAGCTTAACCTCTGAGGTAACCTCCTCGCCAACGTCGTAATCCTCATCGATTTTGCGCGCTTCGCTAAGGGTAATCTGGCGGTTTGGGTCCTCCATTTCGCCATCGCTTACCACCTCGCGATTATGCCAAATCTCGAAGTCCCCCTTGTCAATGTTAATGATTATGTCAAAATTATCGTCGGAACCGTAAAGCTTAATCAACATGTTGCGGAAAACATCTTCCAGAACACTCATCATGGTTGGCCTGTCTATACTTTTGAGCTCTTTAAATTCCGAAAAAGTTTCGATAAGATTCAAGTTTTCCATTGTTATCAATATTATGTAACTGTTACTGCTTAAATGAGATTAACACCTTGGTACTTTTAACTTCATCGTAAGGAAAATTTAGCAGCTCTTCTACCTCCTGTTTTGCCTTACGACCCTCAACCACAACTTTTTTTGTGTGCTTAATGGTAAATCCGCTGTTGCTGGCTGCTACAATAGTGCCTTTCAGCTTTTCGCCATTGGTTTTCAGAACCTCAACCTCCCGGCCAACACTGCCAATATACTGCCGGGTAATTTTTAAGGGTTGGCCAACCCCCGCCGATGTTACCTGTAACTCAAAGTCCTCCTCATCGCGGTTAAGGCCTGACTCCACCAAGCGGCTGATTGCCACACAGGAGTTAATACCTACCCCTTGATCGCCATCGATAGTAATTACAATACTGTTTGAGGCACCGATATTTATATCGACCAGAAACAGATTCTCCGACTCTAGTATAGGATTCACTATCGACTCAATTAGCCCTCGCGTAATCATTTTTACTTTACCTTTAATAAAACAGGGGACAATGTCCCCTGCACTAACCGTTGCGAAAAACTGCTGCAAATGTAAATGTTTTTATTGTGAATTCAAAATATTTAGCTGGAAACCATATTATTTAGATATAACATCGTCGGTTTTAACCATCAAAACCACCCGTCTTAATGTGTTTACTGCCAAAAGTTAACCTAGCCTTAATAGCTATCGTCTGCTCCAAGCCAACGGTTGCCTGAAATTCTTTGATAGGTATTTTCCGCCAAGCTGAAAGGATAGGGCAGTTAGTTCTGCTTGAGCTCTATCAGGTTGAACTCCACCTTGTTA
Source organism: Bacteroidales bacterium (assembly GCA_050180015.1). Classification (GTDB taxonomy): domain Bacteria; phylum Bacteroidota; class Bacteroidia; order Bacteroidales; family Tenuifilaceae; genus JBFXEO01. The sequence continues at coordinate 7,948 of JBFXEO010000021.1, forward strand.
ATAAGTGCCTTGTAATCGTTCCCGGCAAAGTAGATATCCTCATCGTCCTCCTCAAAATACCAATTGATGGTCACCTTGGTTCCCGTGTCTATGGCCATCCTTTCGAGCTTTTTCATTATGTCAAAAATTCTTTTGGAGGAACTGGTATTAAAGTATTCAAACTTCAGGTGTACCAAGGTTTCATGGAGGGGATTCTGGGCGTACTCATCTATCCATCGAAGAATTGGCTGGTAAAAGTCAATGACATTTTCGGGAATGGATCTACCCTCCATTTTTATCACCCCGGAAGCATGATCGAAATTAACAAACGGAGTGGTTGCAGTTTCTTTAAGTTCAAATTTTAACATCAAAGCCAAATTTTAACAAATATGCACAAAATATTTCGATTAGGAAAATTCCTGTAAAACCAGGTAATCTTCGCCATGTCCATTTCTAACAATAGCGTCCCAGTAGCGGGCAGTTATAATTGCCTCGCCACCGCTCTTTTTATTTTTTATCTTGATTTTCTTTGTTTTATCAAACTCTGCTTCAAGTTCCTGAAACTGGAACGGCAACTTTAGCATGGATTCAAAATCCTTGCCCAGCTGAAATATCGATTCATCGTCATCCTCATATTTCCAGGTAATTATCACGTCGGTAGCTTTACCATGTGAATCCTCAAGCTTCCGTAGCAGCTCGTTTATATACTTATTGGAACTGCTATTGGAATATTCAAGGTAAATGCTAACAGAAGTTTGCCGGGCAGGTTTACTAATATACCCTTCAACCCACTCCAAGAGAGGCTGCCAAAAAGTGAAGGGATCCTCGGTTATTGAACGTCCTTCTATTTCGAGAATTCCATCCTCCGAAAAATTAATGTACGGGCAATCTCCTGTTTTATCAATTAGAATACCCATTGATTGGTTATTTGGTAACCGTTAAAGATAACGTTTCGTGAGCAAATAATCAAAAATACGAATGTTTTTTATCCGTGTATTCCGAAGCGCTAATTGTGCTTTAAAGCGGTGTCCTTTGCAAAAAAGGATTTTAGCTCCCGGTAGCTGATCAGCCGAAAAATAAAGGCGGACGCAAAACTCAGCATACAGGCCGTTAGGTAGGCAACGGTTGGGTTTATACCCACAAAATCAGCGAGAATGGAAATAAAAATGGCAAAACCGACGAATCCGGCAAACCTAATAATATATAAGGTGTCCACCCGAAATCGGAATCGCCTAAAAGCAAGCCAAAGCTGTAGCACGGTAGCCAACCCGTTGGTGGCCAAGTTGCCAAATGCTGCCCCTATAATGTTGAAACGGGAAACCAAAAACAGCTGGATGCTTATGCTAACCGCTACCGTAACAGCCGAAATTATATTGAGATGCTTTAAATCGCCTTGTGCCGTCAGCAAAGTACCCAAAATATAGCCTACGGCAATAAAAACAAAAGAGCCCATCAGCACACCCAGTATTTCTGATGAGCAAAGTTCGTGCTCGTGGTACAGCAAGCCCATTATATGATCACGGAACGTAAATGTAGGAATTGCAAAGGATATAACGGGAACAAGCAGAAGCACGGTTGAAAACCCGACAAATGATGATAGCGAAGCGTTGTGCTTTATCATTTTTGAGAATATGGGTAGCAGCAGGCTGGCAAAAAGGAATGGGAACATGTTGGCGGCATCGAGCAAACGGAACGCCTGCGCGTAAATCCCTGCCGATACATTTCCGTTAGGCAATATACGCTCTATAACCACAGAGTCAACCCTGCCGTATATTGTCATCAGCATAACCAGCAAGGCGTAAGGGGCACTACTACGAAGTGTGGATACGATAAACGGCCGATCCATCTTCAGGCTAACTGGGCCACTTTTTTTCGCAACAATGGCAAATACAACAATTGCCGATACCAAGTAAGAACCCGTTTGTGCTAAAACAAAAAATTCTATGCTAAACCGGAACGAAAAAATATGGGTCCAAAGAAGCACGCTGCAAATCAAGATCATCACGGCCTTGTCCAAAACCGACAAAAGGCTATCGAGCTTAAAAAGCTGTAATCCGCTAAGATTAGAGCGTAAATACAGTATTAGCGAAGCCAAAAACTGGTTTAGAATAAGAAAAAAAAGTAGCGTAATTTGACGATTGCTATAACCAAGAATGAGGGCAAGCGATATTGTAAAAAAAGCGTACACAATGGCAAGGAGAATTTTTATGCCAACCAGATTGGACAAATACTTGCTGAGGAGCTGAGGGTGACGGCTAATTTCCCGATTGTTAAAATTGGTGATACCAAAATCGAGTAAAATGTTCAGCAACAATGAAAAATTGAAAAGGGTATAAAAAATTCCGTACTCACCGGCCCCCACCGTATTTTGCACGGTACGGTCAATTCCAAATATCCAAAATGGTTTAATAAGGATGTTTAACGAAAGAAGCAACAGTAAGTTGGTGGTAAAAATTTTTCTCACAAAAAGTATATTTGTTTCAAACCTACAAGTTTTTTACTATAAACGACTTTATAGCCTATAAATTTTTTAGCCGGTACTAAAAATAGTGACCCTACTTATATTATGGAACGAAAGCACAAATATTAGCAGCTGCCCGAAAAAAAATAAATGTTTCAGCTTGTTTGGTATCGCTAAAAAATGGTTTTCTTCTAAGTACAAAACAGCCATATCCACACATTTTATTTGCAATTTGACCCAAAAATGATGTTATTAGCAACAAAATGATGCGGTAATGCAAATAGCGGTAAATACCCGATTGTTGCTTAAGGGGAAACTTGAAGGGATAGGCTGGTTTACGTACGAAAACCTGCTAAGAATTACCCGGCAGCATCCAGAACATCAATTCTACTTTCTATTCGACAGGCCTTACTGCAATGATTTTATTTTCTCGGAAAATATTACCCCTGTTGTACTTCGCCCACAATCGAGGCATCCGGTACTCTGGTATATTTGGTTTGAGTGGTCCGTATCGCGTTTCCTCAGAAAAACTAAGGTTGATGTTTTTTTATCGCCCGATGGCTTTATTCCTTTACGCACAAAAACTCCGCAAATAGCCGTAATACACGACATCAACTTTTACCACGATCCCCAAGGGCTTCCGCTCCTAACATCGTGGTACCTGAACAAATTTTTCCCGCAATTTGCCCGGCACGCCAGCCGGGTTGTAACAGTTAGCCAATTCTCAAAAAATGATATTATCAATAGCTATCAGGTAAACGCGAGTAAAATTGATGTGGTTTACAACGGTGCCAACAGCAAATTTCAACCTTTAACCGCATCCGCAGCTGAGGATGTCAGAAAAGAATTGTCCGATGGGCTCCCCTACTTCGTATTTGTGGGGGCATTCAGCCCCCGCAAAAACGTCAACAGGCTAATTAAAGCCTACTCGATATTCCGCGATAAAACTAACGCACCGGTTAAACTGGTTCTTGTGGGGGAGCCTATGTTCAAAACAACCGCCATCCAAAAGGCATACAACCAAAGCAAGTATAAATCCGACATTGTTTTTGCGGGTCGGAAAGAGGTTGAATCCCTGTGGAAAATTGTTGGGGCCGCCACTGCCATGATTTACCCCCCGCTTTTCGAAGGATTTGGAATTCCCATTCTTGAAGCGATGAAATGTGACATTCCACTTGCTGTTTCAAATACCACATCAATGCCAGAGGTCGCGGGCAATGCCGCCATCTATTTCGACCCGCTCGATCCCGAAGAAATCGCAAATTCAATGATGGCGCTTTGGAGTAACCCCGACTTACGGCTTCAGCTAGTATCAAATGCACGGATACAAAGGGAAAAATTCAGCTGGGATCTTGCTGCGGAAAAAATTTACCGGAGCATGCTGGAAGCTGTCAAAAACGGCCAAACCCAATCTTGAACTTAACAATTTATTTAGGTTGATGAAAATATCCTACAACGATGGTTTAATTGAGGTGGGGTGCGATGAGGCAGGAAGAGGCTGCCTGGCAGGACCTGTATTTGCCGCAGCGGTGGTACTACCGCCAGATTACGAAAACTTATCAATAAACGATTCCAAAAAACTATCCTCCAAAAAAAGAAACGAATTACGGGAAGTCATTCAGGAGTATGCACTAGACTGGGCCGTTTCCAGCGTTACAAACAAAGAAATTGATAAAATAAATATACAGAATGCCTCCATTCTGGCCATGCACAGGGCTATTGATGGGTTAACCAAAATAAAGCCGCAGCATATACTGGTGGATGGTAACAAGTTTAAACCCTACCCGGGTGGTATTCCTCATACCTGCATTATCCATGGCGATGCAACATGCCAATCAGTTGCCGCCGCATCAATTCTGGCCAAAACTTACCGCGACGAATACATGGAAAAACTCAACGAACAGTTTCCACAGTACGGTTGGAATGTTAACAAAGGCTACCCCACCCAAAAACATAGGAAAGCAATTTTAAATTACGGTGTTACTCCATACCACCGTTTAACCTACCGACTTCACGGTAGCGGCATACAGCTTAAGCTGCCAATTGATATTAAACCATAATTCTATTAACTTGTCGAATGTAAAACTATCTACTAAACCTAAATATTTAAGAACATGAAAAAACGATTGCTAATTCTGGCCGCAGGGTTTGTTCTCTTTCTGGGAACAATAACCAGGGCCGATGAGGGTATGTGGTTACTTCCGCTGCTCAAACAGCTTAACATTGAGGCAATGCAGCAAAAAGGATTTAAGCTAACCGCCGAGGATATTTACAACGTCAACAGCTCCAGCATAAAGGATGCCGTTATAATTTTTGGCAGAGGCTGTACCGGTGAAATTGTATCGGAACAAGGACTTATACTCACCAACCACCATTGCGGTTACGGGGCAATTCAGCAGCACAGCACACCGGAGCACGACTACCTGGCCGATGGCTTCTGGGCGCAAACACTTCAGGACGAAATTCCAACCCCAGGCTTAACGGCAATTTTTTTGATTCGGATTGAAGATGTTACTGATAAAATTAACGAGGTACTCAATGCTGATATGACAGAAACCGATCGCAATAAGGCAATCTCCGAAACTGGCAAAAAAATTGCCGATGAGGCAACAAGCGGGACAAACTATAGCGGAAGGGTTCAAAGCTTCTTTGGTGGGAACCAGTTCTTCCTGCTGGTTTACGAGGAGTTCTCCGATGTTCGTATGGTCGGGGCACCGCCTTCATCGATCGGTAAATTTGGTGCCGATACCGATAACTGGATGTGGCCCCGCCACACAGGCGATTTTTCGGTATTCCGTGTTTATGCCGGAAAGGACAACAAACCGGCAAGATACTCGCCCGATAATGTTCCCTACAAACCCAAGCACTATCTGCCAATCTCGCTCAAAGGAATTCACACTGGCGATTTCGCCATGATCATGGGATACCCCGGCGGTACCCAGCGGTACATGACATCCGCTGAGGTTGATGAAAGAATTAAAATTACCAATACAAACAGAATTTACATTAGAGGTATCCGTCAGGATATTCTGCTGAAAGACATGCTCGCCGATAAAGCAATCAACATTAAGTATGCCTCCAAGTATGCCGGATCGAGCAACTACTGGAAAAACTCCATTGGAATGAACAAAGCGCTAAAACGCCTTAAGGTTTTTGACTACAAGAAGAGTAATGAGGTTGATTTTATGAAGTGGGTCAATAGCGATCCGGAAAGAGTTAAAAAGTATGGCGAAGCCTTAACCCTGATTAACGAAGGAGTAGCAGGACGTAAGGATTACCTACATGTAGTACAGTACATAGGCGAATCGTTAACCGGAGGTGCCGAGTTAATCTCCATTGCAGGACTATTTGCCCAACAGCTGGTTATTCCACTAAGCTCGGACGACAAAGGGGAAATAGATAAAACCGTTTCGATGCTGAAAAACCGTGCAGATTATTTTTACAAAAACTACAGCGAACCAACCGACCGAAAGGTTGCCAAGGCAATGTTCAAAATATTTGCCAATAATGTTCCCCAACAGTATCACCCCGAAATATTTACAACAATCCGAACCAAGTACAAGGGAAATTTCGATAAGTTTATAGATGACATGTACAACAAATCAATGTTTGCTGACTCCGCCCAACTATACGCTTTCTTAGCCAAACCTACACTAAAAGCTCTGGAAAAAGACCCTGCCTTTGCGGCCGCCCAAACAATTGTCAACAAATCCAGGGAACTCTACAATGCAATGGATACTTTCAACCAAAAACTACAGCAAGGACAACGCTTGTACATTGCCGGAATAATGGAAATGAATCAGGGGAAGGCCATGTATCCTGATGCAAATTTTACAATGCGTTTAACCTACGGCGAGGTGAAAGATTACTACCCCATGGACGCCGTTCACTACGATTATAGAACTACCCTAGACGGTGTAATGGAAAAAGAAGATCCGGATAACTGGGAGTTTGTAGTTCCCCAAAAGCTGAAAGATATTTACGCCGCCAAGGATTACGGCCGTTATGCCGAAAATGGTAGAATGCCAATTGCATTCATATCCACCAACGATATAACCGGAGGAAATTCTGGCAGCCCGGTTATGAATGGGAATGGCGAACTAATTGGGTTGGCCTTCGATGGAAACTGGGAAGCTATGAGCGGCGATATTGTTTTTGAAAATAACCTGCAACGCACCATCTCGGTAGATATCCGGTACGTATTGTTCATTATTGATAAATATGCCGGAGCCACCAGGTTAATTGATGAAATGAAACTGGTAGAATAGTAAATCTTACACCAAGTAAATTAATGTAAAGGAGGGCGAAATGCCCTCCTTATTAGTTTGTGATAATGCTGAACCCAAAAGATACGGCCAACCCATCATAAAAAGAAAATATTCCGATTTCTCCCGTATGAATCTAAACAGTTTTTTAATTTTGGGTGATAGAATTACCGCTCAATGGCAGAAGAAATTGAAAAATCAAATGGATCATGGATAAAACCTAAAGTTTTGGGAGGCTTTTCCCTCATCCTAATTTTTTCAATAATATCAATCTATATCACCTACAAGGGGTTCATGGAATTAACCTTAACACGGCAAGGGCTAAGTCAACCCGGACAAAAGTTGGCCATTATCAACGCTATTATTACTGAAATTTACGGAGAGGAAGCCGATATCAGAACCTATGTACTTACCAACGATACCAGCTACCTAGACAAGTACACATCAAAACAAAAAAAAATTAACTCGGCAGTCCGGTCGCTGGAAAGGTTAACTACCGATAATCCCGACCAACACCAAAAGGTAACCCAAGTATCCCAGCTTCTTAAAAGCAAGCGCGATATTGTAAATGCTTTGATTAAACTCCGGGAAAACGAAAATACGGACCGATTTTACGACGAAGCATTCCGCCAAATATCATTTGCCGGAAAATCGGTCCGGGAATCAAAAGCTGTGGCTAAAACCACCACAATAACCACCTCGCAAAGGGATACCCTTTTAACCCGAACCGTTCAGGATAAAGGCATCTTTGGTAAAATTAAAAAATTTTTTGTGGGGAACGAGGTTGTGGATACCGTTACTACCAGGGTTAAAGTGGAAACCCAACTCGACACAATTCCTTCCGGATCGTATATCTCCGATTCTGTTATTTATGTCCTTGCTGAAATGCTCGACAGGATTAGAGTGGAGCAACGTGAATATAAAATAAGCCTCAGCTCCAGGGAGTTGGAACTACTGGAAAAAGACAGAAACATCATGGAAAAAATCCGATCGGTTATTGGCCTGTTGGAAAAGGAGGAACTTTCATCGTCGCTCCGCCAATCAATGGATGCTCAAACGCTGGTCGGGAAATCAACTATAAAAGTTTTGGCATTAGGGGCAATAACCATTATCCTGCTTATCCTGCTGCTAGCTGTAATATTCAGAGACATTTCGAGGGAAAGCCAGTACCGGGTTCAGCTTTTTGAGGCAAAGCTGTATGCCGAAAAGTTACTCCGGGCTAAGGAGCAATTTTTGGCGAGCATGAGCCACGAAATAAGAACACCCCTAAGCGCAATAATAGGCATTACCCGGCAGCTGCAAAAATCGGAACTGGACGATAAACAGCAAAAATTTGTAACCACGCTCAGCTCGTCGGCGGACCATCTTCTGTCCGTAATAAATGATATACTGGATTACTCCAAGCTGGAATCTGGCCATGTAAAGCTGGAAAACGTCCGTTTTGAGCCTGAAAAAATCTTTACCGATGTGGTACAATTCTTTATGCCACGGATCAACGAGAAAAGTTTAACCATGCTGGTGAACATTGATACCTCAACCCCCAGGGAACTTTGGGGTGACACATTCCGGCTCCGCCAAATCCTTATGAACCTGCTTAGCAATGCCATTAAATTCACCGAAAATGGAAGCATAATTGTAAGCGTTTCGGTTTTAAAGCAAACCGAAGAATTTGCCAAACTACAAATAACCGTTGCGGATACAGGCGTAGGCATTCCCGTTGAACATCAATCCTTAATTTTTGAAGAATTTACTCAGGTTGATAGTGGTATTGCCCGCAAATACGGGGGAACAGGTCTTGGATTGACAATTGTAAAAAAACTCACAGAACTTCAGGGCGGCGAGGTAACCTTAACCAGCATTCCCAATGAAGGAACAACCGTTAAAGTAGTTATACCCTACGGATTACAGGGTCAACCCGAAGTCGTTAAACCTACGCTGGTAGATTTCAACATCCCTAAAAACACTAATATACTCGTGGTAGATGACGACGAGGTAAACCGGCTCATTGTAACCGAAATGGCCAAAAGCATCGGATTAGAAGTCGATTCTATTTCAAACCCCAAAATGGTTGAAGAGTCCATAAGACAAAATTACTACAGCGCCATTTTAACCGATATACAAATGCCTAGCATTAGCGGCTACGACATTGTTAAAATAGTCGAAAAAAGAGGGATCGCAACGCCGGTAATCGCCATAACCGCCAACAGCACAATTAATGACCCCGAGCATTTCACCTCCATGGGTTTTTCCGGATATCTTATAAAACCATTCGTTGAGGACGACCTTTTCAACGCACTGGCTCCTTTGGTTGGCGTTGAAAAGCGGGTCAAAGCAGAAAGAGCAAGAAAGAAGAAATCGAGACAAGGTGTCCATCATCCGGATTTATCGGATATTTACCGATTTTCCGGTGGCGATGCCCAATCGGTAAGGCTAATTCTCACATCATTCCTGGACAACACCTTTAAAAACATCGACGATATCAATACGCATGTTCAGGCCAGAGATTTGCCCAAAGCATCGGCCGTGGCACATAAAATGAAATCGGCGTACAACCAGTTCAAAATATACCACATCGCCGGATTACTGCAAAAAATTGAGCTGCTAGACCCCACAAAGCAAAGGGCCGCCTTTGCATACCTGAACGAGTTAAACCGTCAGATAAAACCAATCATCAAAGAAATCAAGGAGAAAATAGCAAGACTATAACCCTTTTAGTGTCAATTTAAGATACCCTCAGAAGCTTGTTTCTACGAAATTATGTAGATTTGTAAGCCAATTTTTGATACTGATTTCATACCACAAGAATATGAAGAAATTTAAGCGATACCTTATTACATCCGCTCTTCCATACGCCAATGGGCCTGTACACATCGGGCATCTGGCCGGGGTTTATATACCATCGGACATATACACCCGCTACTTACGGGAAAGGGGTGTCGATGTTATATGGGTATGTGGTTCCGACGAACATGGCGTTCCAATAACCATTAAGGCCCGTCAGGAGAACACCACGCCCCAGGCAATTGTCGATAAGTACAACTCCATAATCAAAGATTCGTTCGAAAAATTTGGAATATCGTTCGATATATACTCGCGCACCACATCGCAGGTGCATTACCAAACAGCCAGCGAGTTTTTTCGCAAACTCTACGATCAGGGAGTATTTGTAGAAAGAACCACCGATCAGTATTACGACGAAGAGGTAAAGCAATTCCTTGCCGACAGGTATATAACGGGGACATGCCCGCACTGTAGCAACGATAGGGCCTACGGCGATCAATGCGAGAAATGTGGAGCAAGCCTTAACCCAACCGATCTGATAAATCCAAAGTCAACACTCAGCGGCTCCAAACCAGCGCTGAAGGCAACAAAACACTGGTTCTTACCTTTGGATAAATTTCAGCCCGAACTTGAAAAATGGATACTAGAAGACCATAAGGAATGGAAACCTAACGTTTACGGGCAATGTAAAAGTTGGCTCGATCAGGGATTGCAGCCACGGGCAGTAAGCCGCGACCTTGACTGGGGTGTCCCCGTTCCCGTTGAAAATGCCGAAGGAAAGGTTTTATACGTTTGGTTCGATGCACCAATTGGCTACATCTCCGCAACTAAAGAGCTTACCCCGGAATGGGAAAAATACTGGAAAGATTCTGACACCCGGATGATTCATTTCATTGGTAAGGATAATATTGTGTTCCACTGCATTATTTTCCCGGCCATGCTAAAGGCCGAAGGCAGCTACATTCTACCCGATAATGTTCCGGCCAACGAATTTCTAAACCTTGAGGGCGACAAAATTTCAACATCCAGGAACTGGGCCGTTTGGCTACACGAATATTTGGAAGAATTTCCCGGAAAACAGGATGTGCTAAGGTATGTACTTACCGCCAACATGCCGGAAACCAAAGACAACGATTTTACCTGGAAAGATTTTCAAACGCGAAACAACAGCGAGCTGGTTGCCATTCTCGGCAACTTTGTCAACCGGGCAATGGTTTTAACGCATAAATACTTCAACGGCAAAGTGCCTCGTGCCGGCGAAATTCTTGACTATGACAAGGAAACGGTAGCCGAAATTCCCAGGATTAAACAGTCAATAGAGGCAAACCTGGAAGATTTCCGCTTCCGCGAGGCGCTGAAAGAGGCCATGAACCTGGCCCGGCTCGGCAACAAGTATCTGGCCGACACGGAACCGTGGAAAACCCACAAACAAAATCCCGAAAGAGTTGCCACAATTCTTAACGTATCACTACAGCTGATCGCCAACATTTCAATCCTTCTCGAACCATTTTTGCCCTTTACCTCCGCAAAAATCAGGAAGATGATTAACTATACCGACAATAAATGGGAACATGCCGGAAGCATCTCGCTGCTAAGTGCCGGCCATCAGCTAAATGAACCAGAACTCCTTTTCGATAAAATTGAGGATGATGCGGTGAATGCCCAACTTGCCAAACTCCAGGCTACCAAGACCGCCAACGAGCAGAAATCGGCTGTAAAAGTTGAACCGCAAAAAAACGTCATAACCTACGACGAATTCTTCAAAATGGATATCAGAGTTGGCATGGTACTGGAGGCTGAACGCGTTCCTAAAACCCAAAAATTAATGAAACTTAAGGTTGATACCGGCATTGACACCCGAACACTCGTATCGGGCATTGCCGAATACTTTACGCCCGAACAGGTAATTGGCCGACAGGTTGCCATTCTGGTCAATTTAGAGCCCAGAAAGATAAAAGGTATTGAATCGCACGGAATGATTCTTATGGCCGAAGATTCCGACGGAAAATTAAAATTTGTACAGCCCTCGGATACGGTAAATAATGGCTCAACGGTGAAGTAAAAACTTGCGGCTCCAATAAAAAACCCGGAAGAGTTCACTTCATTTCCCCAGATTAAATGCCAAGCAACCAGATATGGTCACCTATATTTTGAGCCTTGATTCTCTCCATCTCCCGGACTGCCCTATCGCGGCTGGTAAACTTGTAAATGGCAACCCGGTACATGTTATCATTCTGGAGTAAAATTGGCCTATAGCCCTTAACCGAAAGTTCGCGGATCAACTTTTGCGCATTCTCCTCCTGCGAAAAACTTCCGGCAATAATGTAAAACGTTTTATTTTCGGCTGGAGTTGCTTCCTGATAGTACAATGCAGATTTTCTACTTGTTGCAGTCACCACTAACTTATCGTCTGGCTTAGAGGCAACACTATCAACACTAGTAGCCGTATTGCTAACATTTTTCGACGTATCATTTACAGTGCCGACAGAGTCAGCCACGGCTACAGCCTTTCCGGCAGGGGCCAACGGCTGGTCAATCGCGCCTTTGATATTTTTAGACAAACTTTTCTTTTCCCAAAATCGTACTCCGGGAACATAGTATATAACTGCAACTATGCCAATAACAGCAACAAGAACAAGCCCCAACACCGCTATCGGCCATTTCGATTTATTTTCCGTAGTTGATTTTGAATTACTACTGATGGTTGATTTTACGGGAGGTTTAACATCAACCTTTTGAACGCGTACGGTAGGTGTGGGTCTTGCAGATACTTCTGCATTGGGTAGCACATCAACCGTACACAAGCCATACGTCTGTGACATTACCTCTTCTGCCGGTGTTAACGCTATTGTGCCATCTACATTTTGCTTTAAAACGCCAATTCCCTCAAAGAGAAATTCATCTCCCCGGCCTAAACAATCTTTTACCTGTTGAACAAATTGGCTAACGGCTGCAGATGCCTCCTCGTGCGTAACTCCAGATGTTTCGCAAATATAGCTTTCAATGGCATCATCGTTGAATGTCCGGGATGTATCAAAAACATAATATTCCCGCGGAGGGTTAAATGTTTTACCATCGGCCGATAGCCAAGCTGGATTGTATTTCTTTACAAAACTACCTATACCCGGAAGGCTTACAAATTCCAGCCGGGATAAAAGTTCCTGAAAAGCAAACGCTAATTCCAACTTATAGCTTTTTAAGGTTAACTGACAAATGTATAAAAATAATTGGGTTAAATCAATGCAATGCGTTTATGTAGATTTGGAAAATTGAGTACAAAACTTTAGGCTACATACCAAAGCCCGCTTAGATTTTCGGGGTATGCTATTTTAGTGCCAATCCAACATGGGAACAATTTATTGGCTGTCAGCGAATAAACCAACACTGGATTGATCTGCTAAACATCAGAGTTCTGCGGCTCCATTCCCGATGGAAACATCGTAGTAAACCGGATAACGACCAAAGGTATTGTATGCCTGCTGCTTAAACTGCCCCACGGCAGATGATTTTAAAAGATGGATTGTACACCCACCAAATCCTCGGCCTATCATACGGCTACCAAAGTGGAGAAGGGTACATACCGTTACTAACCAGCTCGTAGAGTTTGCTAATAACAGTAGGTTTATCGCCGGGGTAAGTAACCCCAAACCATTCTGCCGAAGTTGGCAACACCCTACAGGTTGCATTTCCGCTCCTAATTTGGGCGTTCACAACCAATGGTATATAAAATTCCGACTTGGGATTTGATGCCGAAGCGGCAAGAAAATCACAGAGCATCCGCTCGGTATGTTCAAAGAAATCCGGGGTGAATCCCCAAAAATTCATAGAAACCGGGAGGTTCTCGTCAACATTAACCACGGTACCATTTTCATTGCGATAGCATACCGCCCCCTTCATCCGTTCTATATGGGTACGCTCAACAACAGTTTGTAGAAATCCTTCGGAGTTGGTGGTACAAATTCCCCTTGATACAGATCCTTCCTTGGAAAGTGTATTGCCCAACCGGTAACCTATCATAAAGTAACTTCCAACCCTCAAATTCCCGATTGACAAAACTTCTGCCATAACCCGAAACGAGTCGGTACCATAAAAATCGTCGGCATTTATAACGGCAAATGGCTCATTGACGGCATTTCGTGCAATCCATACGGCATGAGCCGTTCCCCAGGGCTTAACCCTATCGGCAGGGCAAGTATAGCAGGCGGGGAGCGTATCCAGTTCCTGAAAAACAACCTCGTAGGGAACCTTCCCATTAAACCGCCCGGCAAATACCTCCATGAAATCAGATTCAATACCCCTGCGGATTACGAAAACAATTTTGCCAAAACCTGCCCGTAGGGCATCAAATACAGAGTAATCAATAATAGTTTCGCCGTTGGGACCCAATCCATCAACCTGCTTCAAACTACCATAGCGGCTGCCCATACCGGCTGCCA
>JBFXEO010000022.1:0-21221 GCA_050180015.1 Bacteroidales bacterium
CTGATTCGATCCGGCAAAGTTCGATGCCAATCCGCCTCCTTTAGGATTCTGCACCAATACAATAAGTATTAGCAGTATGCAGACAATTAGTATTAATACTGAAAATAAGGTGTACATCTTTCAAAATTTAGTGTTTACTATTTATGTGCTCTTTTATTTTTTGAATTTGATCGGCAAAGTAACTACTTTTTTCTGGATATTTCTAATATAATTTTTCGTAAACGCCCAAAGCTTTTTCTAAATATCCTTGCGTCAGGTAAATTTGGGCCAGCGGTTCGCTTGCCAGTTCCTCGGGTTGGGCTATTGAGCTAAGTGAAATATCCTTGTTTTCAATTACTTCGTCCTTACCGGGAGGTGTTGCCCTTTCAATTTTAGGGTTGCTGTTAAGAAATTTGTCGATGAGGTTTGTATTTCCATGCCTATCGTTTTTAGTTTCGGGGACATCCTCATCGCTGTCAATTAACTCCAGAATATCGGTATCGGTTGTGTTTAAATCTGCAGCCGGATTTATTGTAACTGCATTTGCTGCATTGCTTTCTAATACTATAATGTCATCGGCATTTTGAGATAAACTTTGTTCAACTTGAGTGGCGATCACCGAATTCTCAGGCTTTGCATCGGCAGCAGCGGCTAATTTTGATGGGTTTAACTTTTTGAAAAGGTTTTGCCTGTCGGCTATCAGCCCCGATTGAGCCTTAACTTCTGAATTGAAATTACCGTTCCCCAGCAGCTTCAGGCTTTGAAGGTAGAGAACCCTTGCTTCCTGAAAATAGGGATAGCGGTTTATCAGGTCTTTCAGCTGATTGAGCGTTTCGTCAGAAAGGTTTTCAGCCGATTCCAGTAGTTTGTAAAAGGTTTTCTTTTCCATGCTTTTTACCAGTTTGCTGCCGCAGCGTTGAAAATATCATCAACCAATTTTTCAACAATGGAGTTTACCAGCGTATTTTCAATTGTAGTGAAATTTTCGTTACTTCCAAAATTTTCATACTGCGTGAATGATTTATCGAAACTCATTTTGGGATCAGTGGCATTCACAAATTTAACTTTTATGGTGATTGTCAGCCGGTTTTGAGCGGCAATTTCATTCCCCTGGATAGCGATTGGCGCTATCCTGTACTGCGTAATTTGTCCCGAAAAGGCAAAATCGCCGAACTCGTTAACTACCCCCAGCCGTGTTTGGGAGATAAATCTATCCTTTAGCTGCTCTGTAAGGTAGCTGCTTAGCGATGGGTTTACAATGCTGGCTAAATTCTGGAATAGCTGGACGCTTACAGTTTTTGCCTCGGGAGGAATTGATGCCCCGGTAAACGAATAGTTTATTTTACAGCCCTGAAAGGCCGGTGCCATTAAAAGCAGGGAGAAAAATATTGATTTAAGTGTTTTTGTTCTCATTCTATTCGATGTTAAACTCTTTAATCTTCCTGTAAAGCGTTCGTTCCGAAATACCAAGCTCAGATGCAGCGTGTTTTCTACGTCCTTTATGCTTTTCTAATGCCTTTTTTATTAGTTCAACCTCTTTCTCCTCGAGCGATAGCGATTCTTCTATAATTTCTTCGGTATCCTGGATGTTGTTGGCATTTTGCGAGAATGTTTTACTGTCGAACTGAACTGCTGGTTTTTGGGTAATTATGGTATCGTTGGCATTATACAAGTTTTTAAACAAGGGTGCGTTCTGAATTTGGGGATCAATATTGGAAACGCCATTGGTAATAAGGTCGTTGACGAGTTTTTTTAGATCGTTGACATCATTTCGCATGTCGAAGAGAATTTTATATAGTATCTCCCTTTCCGATGCAAATGTTTGTTCGTCAACTCCTCCCTTTTTCCCGTAAAGTGTGGGCAGTTTGATTGCCGAAAAGTCGGGCAGGTACCGGAGAAGCATATCTGCGTTGATTACCCGGCTTTGCTCAATTATGGAAATTTGTTCGGTGACATTTTTTAGCTGCCTGATGTTGCCGGGCCATTTGTAGGTAACCAGCAATCGGCGGGCCTCATCATCCAGCGAAATTGGGGGCATCCGGTATTTGTCGGCAAAGTCAGCGGCAAATTTTCTGAAAAGCAGGGGGATGTCCTCCTGTCGCTCTCTAAGGGGCGGCATTTGAATGGGAACAGTGTTTAGCCTGTAGTACAAATCTTCCCGGAATTTTCCTTCGCTTATAGCGTCATTTAGGTTTACATTGGTGGCAGCAACTACCCGCACGTTGGTTTTTTGAACCTTTGAAGAACCAACTCTTATAAACTCGCCGGTTTCTAAAATTCTGAGTAAGCGAACTTGGGTTGATAGGGGGAGCTCGGCAACCTCATCAAGAAAAATGGTACCTCCGTTGGCCACCTCAAAGTATCCCTGCCTACTATCGGTTGCCCCCGTAAAGGAGCCCTTTTCGTGCCCAAAGAGTTCCGAATCGATGGTGCCTTCGGGAATAGCACCGCAGTTAACGGCAATGTAAGTGCCATGTTTACGGGCACTATACTGGTGTACAATCTGAGGAAAAACTTCTTTTCCCGTTCCGCTTTCACCGGAAATAAGCACAGAGAGATCTGTGCTTGCTACCTGGCGTGCAATATCAATGGCCCGGTTTAACCCAGCGGCATTGCCAATAATACCAAATCGTTGCTTAATGCTCTGAAGTTCCATTCTTTACATTAATATGTCAGAATAATCAATTATTAAGAATTTACACCTGACAAAATTACATTTTTAATTGTTTTTTCTATCAAACCAAAGCTAATTTGTCCGAAATGGGACGGCTTGAGCAGCTTTTTGGGCTAAGTTTCGTTCTGATCATTTTTTTGAGATCGTTTAGATTCCCAGGAATTGTTTAGGTTTTATGCTGGAGGGTACGGAGGAAAAACCGAAAGAATTCAGCAGCCGGAGTTGGGCTGGCGAGTTCGGCGAAGCCAACTCAAAAAAGGATAGTAACAGGGGGAAATGGAACTTCCGATTTATTCCGAGATATCGGCCTTACCCCTCTAATTTCCTTCACCGGTAGAAAATATCAGAATTTTAACTAGCCCTTGAATAGCATCAATTTATGCGTTATTGCCTTATTCGGATTATTGTTGCTAATTTTACCGGACGTTATCATGGTAAAAAGATTGAAAACTTATGGACATTCTAGGGTTAATTCCGGCACGTTACGCCTCAACCCGGTTTCCGGGCAAGCCTTTGGCAATAATCGCAGGTAAACCAATGATTCAATGGGTCTATCAGCGTGCCTCGGAGGTGTTTAAATATACCTATGTGGCAACCGACGATGAACGAATTGCCAATGCTGTTGATGGTTTTGGCGGTAAGGTAGTGCTTACATCCACTAAGCACCAAAGTGGGACCGATAGATGTGCAGAGGCATTGGAGTCAGTTCAGGCTACCGTTCATACTAAATTTGATGTTGTGGTGAATATACAGGGCGATGAACCTTTCATTCAGCCCCAGCAGCTGCAAAAGGTGACGGCCTGTTTCTCCGACGATACTGTTCAGATTGCCACGCTGGTTAAAATTTTTGAACAAAACGAAGATGTTTTCAACCCGAATGTTCCAAAGGTCACCGTAAATTGTAGGGGCGATGCCATTTATTTTAGCCGTTCGGTTATTCCTTTTGTTAGGGGAAAAAAGCCCGAAGAGTGGATGGACGCTCAAACTTTTTTCAAGCATATTGGTTTGTATGCGTACAGGGCAAATGTTTTGAAGGAAATTACCAGGTTACCCCAATCCAAACTGGAGCTGGCCGAGTCGTTGGAGCAGCTGAGGTGGATTGAGAATGGTTACAGAATTAAAGTGGTTGAAACCAACCAGGAGACCCTGGCTGTTGATACACCCGGAGATCTGAAACGCGTGGAGGAGTATGCCAACAGAATGCTTAAAGGTTATGGTAAGGAAAGGTGATTGTTTGTGGTAGAAACTTTTACTACTCTAAAAGCGGTTAAAACCCTATATTCGGGTTTCACTTGCTTGCCAATGTTAATTCGTAGAAGTTTTGCATAAAATCTAGCGTGATTTTACCTGAAAGTCGCTGTGGTTTGCCTGAATATCAATTATTTTTCTGGATTAGTTACCCGGGGTATTGTTTTCATGCTTCGCCATAAACCCAGTAAAGTGTAATAAATTAGGTATTTATACTGGAAATTTTATTCTTATTGATCATAATAAGAATATTAAAACTGGGTTAGTCGTTCTTTTCCTTGATTAAGAACAAGTAAACGGGGAAATGGTCGGAATATCCACCCGAATATGTATTGCCAACGTATGTACGGTACGGATACCCCGCATACTGGCCGCTTTGCTGCTGTATGAAAGGTTTGTTGAAAATCTTGGATTTAAAGAAAACCCAGCTCGATTTGTCTTCGCCCATCAGCGGTTGCGAAATAATAAGGTTGTCGAATAAATTCCAGGAATCGCGGTATGCCAACGTGCCAATTCCATCGCGGTAAAGACCGTACATGGCATTAAAAAGTTCGCCGGTTTTTAGTTTTTTTGCATCGCTTTTAGCCCCCAGCCCTTTTTCTATGCTTTCGCAGTTGGGATCATCGTTTAGGTCTCCCATGATGATTATTTTAGCGTTGGGTTCAACCCGTTGAATTGAGTCAACAATTGATTTGGTGAGTTTGGCGGCAGCCATGCGTAAGGGCATACTACGTTTTTCACCGCCTCGGCGCGATGGCCAATGGTTAACAATAACATGAATTTGCTCGCCGTCTAATATGCCGCTTACAACCAGCTGATCACGCGTCCTAAAGGTTGAATCGTCCGGAATGCTTAAAAAAACAGAACGCGATGAGGTAACCTTAAAAAACTCGGGACGATAAAGCAAGCCCACATCAACTCCACGCCTGTCGGGGGAATCGTAGTGCACGATGCTGTAGCCCGATGCTTTCAGCTTGGGTGTTGCAACCAAATCTTCCAGTACCGATCGGTTTTCAATTTCACTAACCCCCAGAATAACGGGTCCGCCCGGGAACATTTCCCCACCAATTTGGGAAATCACATCGGACATGTTGTCCAGCTTGTGGTAGTACTTTTCGCTGTTCCACCGGTTAACCCCATCGGGCGTAAACTCGGTATCGTTTGACCCGGGAATAGTATCGAAAAGGTTTTCGAGGTTGTAAAAACCAATGCAGCTTACCCTGTAAAGTTTTTTTTGTTGAGCATGGGAAACGCCCAGATTTATTATGAACAACGATAAAATTAATAATTTCTTTAGAAATAATTTACACATAATTAAATAATATTAGGATAAACAACCGTACAAATATAATTATATCCGTAAAAAAAGATACATAAATGATAAATTATTAGCAAAAAAGTTATTTTTTTGTATCGTAGAATTAAGTTAATTTGTGCTAAAATAATCTTTTTTCAATAATCAATTAATCAAATGTAAATGAGGCGTTTTTTATTAATTTCGTTGACAATGCTGATGCTGGGTGTCGTCAATACATTTGCTCAATCAAACCCGAAGGGTACTGTTAAGGATTCGGATACCGGTGTGCCTTTGGCGGGGGTTTTGGTTCAGGTGGTTGGTAGTAATATCTCGGCATCTACCAATAGCAATGGTGAATATACCCTTGAGGGGATTCCCTCAGGCAGGTATCTTTTTGACTACGTGCTGAATGGATATAAAACTTTCGATGTTGAACTTGAAGTTTCAGAAGGGATGACGCTTCCCGATGTTCAGCTAAAGAGGGCTCAGGCGGACGAGGGGCAAGGTTTAACTTTCTCCGAAATAACAATATCGTCCGATGATTTGGAATCGGAGGATAAAGATCAGTCCGTTTCAGCGTTGCTTCAGTCCTCGCAGGATGCCTTTAACTCGGCAGTTTCTTATACGTTCAGCCCTGCTCGCTTTCAGGTGAGGGGGTACGATTCCGATTACTCCTTGCTATATATAAATGGGGTACCTGTGAATGATCCTGAAAGTGGTTTTGCCGCCTGGAGCTCCTGGGGCGGGTTGAACGATGTAACCCGTAACCGTGAGTCGAGAAATGGCTTGACCCCAACCGATTTCTCGTTTGGAGGACTGGGTGGAGCTACTTCCATTAATACCCGGGCCAGCCAGCAGCGCAAGGGAACACGGGTTTCGTACGCATCAACCAATAGAACTTATACCAACAGGGTAATGTTTACCCATTCCACCGGTTTAATGGAGAATGGAATGGCCTATACCGTCAGCGGTTCCCGCCGATGGGCAGAGGAAGGATATGTTGATGGGACAAACTACGATGCCTGGGCCTACTTTGTGGGTATTGAGAAAAAATTTAACGACCATCATTCACTCTCCCTTACGGCATTTAACGCCCCTACCAAGCGGGGTATGCAGGGTGTGGCAACAGAGGAAGCACATAAGTTGGCCGGATCGAATTACTATAACCCGAACTGGGGCTACCAGAATGGCGATAAACGGAATGCCAGGGTACGTTTCCAGCAGGAGCCTACATTTATTTTAAACCACTACTGGAACGTTAACCCCCAGTTAAACGTAACTACAACTGCCGGCTTCTCATTCGGAACATACCAAACAACTGCCCTTAACTGGTACGATGCACAGGATCCACGCCCCGATTATTACCGTAAACTTCCCAGCTACTGGGTCGATTCCGACCCTGAAGTTATGCAGGCAATTACCGATGCGTTCAGGAACGATGTGTCGGTTAGGCAGCTTGACTGGGATTACATGTACCAGACCAACTACAACAGCATTGATACTGCAACCAACTCTCTGCGGTCCAAGTACATTGTTGAGAATAGAATAACGGATTCGCACCAATTTACGTTTTCGTCCGTTGGGAGTTGGAATCCTGTTTCTGCCATGAAGGTTAATGCCGGCATCGATTTCTCAATCTATAGAGGCAGAAACTACAAGGAGATTGACGACTTGCTTGGCGGCGATTACTGGCTGGATATCGATCAGTTCGTTGAGCGCGATTTTTTTAACGATACTGATTTGGCTCAGAACGATTTGGACAATCCTAACCGTAAGGTGAAAGAGGATGATGTTTTTGGTTACGATTACACCGCCAATGTAAATAGCGGTGAAGTTTGGGCGGTGGCAAACTATACCCAGAACAGGTTCGACTATTACCTGGGGGCCAATGCCAGCTACACGGAATTTTGGCGTACCGGTGATATGAGAAATGGCCGTTTCCCCGGTAATTCAAAGGGAGATTCCAGGAAACAACGGTTCGATAACTACGGTGTAAAGGGAGGTATGACCTGGAAAATTACGGGCCGCCACTATCTCGATGGAAACCTTGCATACCTTACCCGCGCTCCATTCTTCAGGAATTCCTACACCTCACCGCGAACCTCTAACGCCGTCATCCCGGGAATTGGTAGCGAAAAGGTTGCCAGCGCAGATTTAAACTACAATATCCGCACACCTTACATTAAGGCCCGGTTTACGGCATACTACACGAAGTTCATGGATCAAACCGAGTTAAAATCTTTTTACGACGATAGTTACCGTACCTTTGTCAACTATACCATGACAAACATCGATAAGGTACATAAGGGATTTGAGCTTGGCGCTGAAATTAAAGTGTCACCCACAATAACGCTCAATGCTGCGGCTGCAGTAGGAGCCTACCAATATACCTCCAGGCCTTTGGCTACGGTTACCCAGGATAACCTGGGCTCGGTGTTGGCCTCCAATCAGGTTGTCTATGTTAAAAACTTTTATGTGTCGAACACTCCACAAACTGCGGCAATGGTAGGATTTAGGTACGCATCGCCCAAATACTGGTTTTTTGGTGCAACCTGTAGCTATTTCGATGACATTTACATCGATTTTGCCCCTGGCAAACGTACTGCCGAGGCCTTGGTTGGCCTTGAGCCCAATGACCCGCGCCGGAAGGAGTTGACGCAGCAAATCAGCACCGGCTCATCTTTTCTGGTTGACGCTAATATTGGGAAATCGTGGCGGTTTAAGGATTACTACTTTAATGTAAACTTTCAGGTTGCCAACGTGTTGGACGAAACAGACTTCAAAACAGGGGGCTTCGAGCAGGCTCGCTACTCAATTTCCGAGCAAACATCGGACACATTTCCGCCTAAATATTTCTATGCGTACGGGCGTACTTACTACTTAATTTTAGGCCTGAGATTCTAACGATATAAATAAATTTGAAAAATAATATCATGAGTAAAATTAAGCATATTATAGCAGGAATGATTTTTACAGCAGGCACCTTACTCCTGGCCCCTGGCTGTGTCGATTTTTCCTTTGATGATGTTAAACCCCGCGTTGACTCTACCTCACTTGCAGCAAATACTACAATAGCAGAGTTAAAATCCATATACCCGGGAAAGCTTTCCCAGCTGTCAGATACCAGCTTTTACCTTCGCGATTCCATTATTATTGAAGGAACGGTAATTTCCGACGATAAGGAAGGAAATTTTTACAAAAGCCTTTTTATAGAGGATGAAACCGGGGGGATTGAGGTGAAACTCAACAAAACTACGCTTTACAACGACTATAAACGGGGACAGAAAGTGGTTGTTTACTGTAATGGCCTTTACCTGGGCGATTATGGCGGACAAATTCAGCTTGGTTCAATATACAAGAATAACGGTGTTTGGGAAATTAGCGGCCTTGAGGGTGATGTTATCGTTAAGCAACATGTGTTTAAAAAGGGCAATGCCGTGGAAGAGCGGACACCGCTTGTTATGAACGTTTCCCTTCTGTCATCTACTAATATTGGCAGGTTGGTACAGTTTGATAATACACAGATAAAGGATACGCTATCGCCAATCACCAACGCAGTTTACACCTATGCCGATTACGATAACAAGGTAACAATTAACCACGGGTTGGTATCCAATACCGAGGCGTATTCAAACCTTGTTCTGCGTACAAGCGGCTATGCCCGTTTCGCGGGTAAAACAGTAAACACCATGAGCGGTACCATTGTAGGCATTCTTACATACTACAATGGTACCTACCAGCTGCTTGTAAGGGATTTGGCCGATGTGCAGTTTAATCAACCACGTTTTCAGAATTAAACACTAGGAGGAAGAGATATGATGAAGAAAATATTAACCCCTGCTGCAGTTGTTGCACTATTCGGGTTGCTTGTTATTCCCTCGGGATGTGTTGATGAAGATTTTGATAGTGTTCCGCCATTGGAAAATGTTGCTACATGGAAGCCTAATGCTACAATAGCTGAGGTTAAAGCCTTATTCTATAGTACCAACAACCCTGATTCAGCTGCAGGGCTATTTAAAGATTTGGCAACTAATGATTTTTGGAATTCAATACTTGAACCGGACGCCACGGATTCTTCAGTAGTAATAGAAGGATACGTAATATCTTGTGACTCTGCTGCAAACTTTTACGAAACAGTTACCATAATGGATGAAACTGGCGGCATTGACCTGAAAATAAACGCCTCTGATTTATACCTTACGTATGGCTTAAAACCCGGACAAAAAGTATTGGTGAAGGTAAATGATATGGCCCTGGATAATTACCGTGGCACCTATCAAGTTGGCTTAGCATATACAGATTTCTATGAAATTGATAACAATTGGGAGTCGGGAATAAAAGTTACAGGGATTGACATTGGTAATTTACCAACTTACGTTCAACTCTCGGGGGGAAGGGTTACATTAGAACCAATCGATTTAACCATAGATCAAGTTAATGATAATTACTTGCAGAAATTAGTCCGTATCAATAACGTTCAGTTTTGGGATCCTACAAAAACTTATAGTATTGATGGTGTGAATACCAATCGCTACTTGGTTGATTGTAACGAAAACCTTTTGGTTTTAAGAAATAGCGGATATGCCAGTTTTAATGGAGAACCATTGCCATCGGGCAATGGTAGTGTTGTGGGTGTGCTGTCTAAATATGATGAGACTTATCAACTCTATATTCGTGATTTGAATGATGTACGGTTAACCGGAGACCGATGCGGTGCTTCTGCTCCTACACCAAATACAACCATTTCGGCACTTAAGGCAATGTGCACATCAAACCTGGTGCAAATTAATCAGGATATCGTAATTCAGTGCGTTGTTGACGGTAACGATGAATCGGGAAATTTGTACAAGCAACTGTTCCTTTTCGACGAAACAGCCGGACTTGAATTTAAGGTTGATGTTGCTGGGTTATATACAGATTTTTCTGTAGGTACAAAGGTTGTAATTAATTGTAATGGATTGTACCTTGGTAAATATGGTGGAGTTGTTCAACTTGGAGGAGTTTACAATAATGCTATAGGCAGATTATCTGCAGACGAATTCTACAAAAAGGTGTATATTGTGGAGTCTGGACTTACAGTTAGCTCTACCCAAACTACAATATCAGAAATAAACGACGGAATGATTGGTAAGTTAATCACCTTAACCGATGTTCAGTTTGTAGATTCCGAGATGGGTAAAACGTATGCCGAATCGAGTGCTACAACAAATCGTAACCTGGAAGATTTTGGTGGGAATAAGGTAATTGTTAGAACAAGCAACTATGCTGATTTCGCTGGCATCACCCTGCCAAATTACAAGGGAACAGTTACTGCAATTTTAAGCAAGTATAGCAGCGATTATCAGCTTTATATCAGAAGCCTTTCTGATGTAAGAATGGTACAACCCCGTTGGGTTAAGAATTACCTGTTAGCCGAAACATTCAGCAACGCAACGCTTAGTCAGCCAATAACTGTTAATGGATGGTCAACAGTTGCGGAGGCAGGTTCTAAAAAATGGGTTGCCAAAGAATATCCATCGGGCTCAGGGGCAAAGTATGCCGAGATGAACCCTTACCAATCGGGTGAATCGAGTAATATTGCTTGGCTAATATCTCCGAAGGTTGCAATACCAGCAGGTGGAAATGTGTATTTGTCCTTCCTGACGGAGTACGCATACTGGGCAAATTCAACGCTCAAGGTTTATATTTCAAGTGATTATAATGGAACAGATCCTACCCAGGCAACTTGGACGGAACTTACCGATGCCCGTATTGTAGCACAATCCGATGGTCAAAATAGATGGGTTGATTCTGGCTTGGTTGATTTGTCGCAGTTCTCGGGCGATGTATATATTGGATTCAGGTATGTGGGAAGCACATCGCTTACTACTGCCTATAGAGTCGATGATGTAAACCTATACACTCAACAGTAATAAATCTGCTTTAGCTATACAGGAAAGGTGACTTAATCGGTCACCTTTTTTCGTTGATTTTATATTTAAACTTTCTTGTATGGAATGGTAAAGTGGAAAGTAGAACCGTTCCCCAGCTCTGAGGTCAACCAAATTTTTCCGCCTATAAGTTCTACATAGGCCTTGGAAATGGACAACCCCAAACCCGACCCCCTGTAGCTGTTGCCCGATGATTTTTCCACCCTTTGAAAGCGTTTAAAAACTTCGTCGTGTAGCTCTGCTGGAATGCCAATACCGGTATCCTCAACCCAAAATTCCATCGTACTGTCTTGTACTGCGCATCCAAACTTAACGGCTCCGTTTGGTGTGAATTTTATGGCATTTCCAACAAGGTTTGTAAGTATGGCAAACAGCTTTATCCTATCGGTAAAAATTAGCAGTTTATCGTCGCTAGGACAGCTGTAATTCAACCCTATATTTTGCTGCGTTGCCTTAAGCGAAAACTGGTTGTAAACCTGCTCAATGATTTCGTGTACATCAACCTCGCTCTCCTTTATGGTGGTTTGCCCTGCCTCAATTGATGAAATGTCCATGATGTCGTTCATAATTGATAGCAGGTTATTGCTGTTTTGCTCAATTATGTCGGCGTAGTACTCCCTTTTTTCAGCTGATAGCGAAGGATCTTTAAGTAAAGAAGAAAACCCAATGATGGAGTTCATTGGCGTTCTGATTTCGTGCGAAATGTTATGTAGAAAGGCGGTTTTGAGCTGATCGTTCTCCTCTACCTTTTTCTGTGCCATGCGTAATTTTTGCAGATGCTTTTTGATAAAAAGGAAAAATATAAAGGCCGTTACCACAACGTAAAACCAGCCTTTAGCGGTTTGAAGTTGCGTTAGAATTTGCTTGCTGGGGGCAATGGAATCGAGGAATTTATCGGAAAACACAATCCACGTTCCGCCTATTGTTAGGTAGATTATAGTGATAGTATATTCAAATCTGACTTTCTTAATCGATGTAAGTTTCCCCACTCTCCATTTTATCGGCATAACTCCTTAGTTGTACTGGTTGTAATAGTGTGATATACCGGCAAATATACAAAAAAGCCAACACAGTAATGTTCACTCCGGCAAGATTGATACGTCGAGAAGATGGCTCTATATTTCAGGAAAACACCCCTCTATGCTGAGTTTTCCCTACGCTATTTAATTTTTGCATAGCGCAGTAAGTATAGGCATATTTGCCCGTTTTTGACCTAATACGCCCGACTCTCCGGCTAATCCCCACATTCTCAATTCACTTTTACTTAAAAAGTTATCAACAATTTGTAAAAAAAGTGGGTGAAAGTGGGTGAAAGTGGAATATTTCTCCATATTTTTACCAATTAATTTTTGGTAAAACAATGTCTTCATTCATCGGCGATTATGATTGCAGGGTTGACGAGAAGGGTCGCGTACTCTTCCCTTCATCGTTGCGTAAGCAGAATACCTCTGCCGAAGCGGATCGTTTTGTGGTGAAAAAAGATATTTACGAGGAGTGCCTGGTGCTTTACCCCATGGAGGAATGGGAACGGCAAAATACCCTTATCCGAAAAAATACAAATCCGTACAACAAGGAGCACAACCAGTTTTTGCGTGAATTTTACCGGGGAACCGCCGAGGTCACGCTTGATGCCAGCGGCAGGTTGCTTTTACCCAGGCGTTTGCTCGATATGGTGGGGATGGGGCGCGAGGTTGTTTTGGCCGGAATGAACAATAAAATCGAAGTATGGCCGAAGGGCAAGTATGAGAGCGGTCAGGCTAGTTCGAGCGACTTCGCTAGCCTTGCCGACAAAATAATGGGATCAACAATTATAAGGGATGAGTAATGCCTACCACGTACCGGTACTGCTTGCCGAGAGCATAGCGGGTCTTAACATTCGACCCAACGGAGTATATGTAGATATCACTTTTGGTGGGGGTGGCCATTCCCGCAAAATACTCGAAAAACTTAACCGTAATGGGCGGCTATTCGCATTCGATCAGGACGAGGATGCCCTTAAAAACGCCATCGATGATAAGCGGTTTAAGCTAATCCGAAGCAATTTCAAGTATTTTAGAAATTTTCTGAGGTACTACAACGTGCCGGCTGTCGATGGTATTTTGGTCGATTTGGGTGTTTCATCGTTCCATTTGGATAGCCCTGAACGCGGGTTCTCGTTCCGTTTCGAGGGTCCTTTGGATATGCGTATGAATCGCAGGGCATCGTTATCGGCAAAAAAGGTTGTTAATGAATATGATGCTGAGCAATTAACAGGAATATTGAAAAATTACGGCGAGCTGCCTGAAGCAAAAAAGTTTGCCGGCAAAATTTGCCGCGAGCGCGAGACAGGGGTAATTGAAACAGTGGAGGATTTGGCCGGGTTGCTAAAACCTATTATCCCTGTCAAAATTCAGAATAAAACGCTGGCAAAGGTTTTTCAGGCAATCCGTATCGAGGTTAACCATGAGTTGGATGTGCTAAAATCGATGTTGATAAATGCGCAGAAATGCTTGGTTCCTGACGGACGATTGGTAGTTATATCGTACCATTCGTTGGAGGACAGGTTGGTGAAAAACTACTTCAGGAATGGCAACTTTGAGGGGGAGGATAATCCTGATTTCATGGGGAATAGGGTTGTGCCATTTGAGCAGGTGAACCGAAAAGTTATTGCTCCGTCCAGCAGTGAATTGGATCAAAATAGCAGGGCACGCAGTGCCAAGTTGCGAATTGGTAGAAGAATATGAAGGAAAACAGAGAGCAGCCGGTTGAATTTATAGATGTTCCTTCCCCTGAAGTAAGGAGTAAGAAGGCTTTTAGGGTAAAGGACTTTTTGAGTGGAAATATTCTTACCCAGGAAAATATTTCGGCGCAGCTGCCGTATGTGTTTTTCCTGGTGGTTTTGGCCGTTTTTTATATCGCCAACCATTACCGTTACGATAGGCTATTGCGCGAAGAGCAAAAAACAAGAACTGAGCTGAAGAACTTACGGGCAGAATCCATTACCACCGCGGCACAGCTGATGTTTATCAGCAAGCAATCGGAAGTGGCAAAGTTGGTGGAAAGCAGGGGGCTGGGGCTTGAGGAGTCAATAATTCCGCCTAAAAAGTTAAAGTAAATATTGTAGTAATGTCAATAAAGAAGGATATACTAACCAGAATAGCAGTAGTTTATGTGATATTTGTACTGCTGGGGCTTGGTATTATTGCTAAAATTATTGACATTCAGTTTATCGAAGGATCAAAGTGGAGGGCTAAGGCTAAGGTTATAACCTACAAGGACATTATTGTTACCCCCAATAGGGGCGATATCTTTGCAACCGATGGACGTGTGCTGGCTACATCAGTTCCCTACTTTGATATCCGTATGGATTTGCAGGCAAACGGCCTGAACGATTCTGTTTTCGATGCAAATATTGATTCCCTGGCAACCTGTTTATCCGGTTTCTTTAGGGATAGGTCGAAGTACAGCTACCGTTCGGAATTGATAAATGCCCGTAAAATTGCCAAAAACAGGCGGTTTTATCCTGTTGCCCCCCGTAAGGTGGACTACATAGAGCTTCAGGAGTTGAAGAAATTTCCGCTATTCCGCCTGGGTGAGAATAAGGGCGGGTTCATTCCGGTTCAAACCAATAAGCGAATATTACCCCATTCCACAATGGCAGCCCGAACAATAGGCACTGTTAATGATGGCGGTGTTGCCGTGGGAATTGAAGGTGCTTACGATTACGCGTTACGGGGGAAGGCCGGATTAATGGTTCATCAGCGGATTCCGGGAAACAGCTGGGTTGAGGTTAAAAGTATGGATCAGGTGGAACCGGAGGACGGTGCCGATGTGGTAACCACTATTGATGTTGCCCTGCAGGATGTGGCCGAGGCCGCGCTTCGTACCCATTTGGGTATGCACGGCGCCGAGCATGGATGCGCTATTTTGATGGAGGTGGCTACGGGCGATATTAAGGCAATTGCCAACCTGAAGCGAAACGATGATAATACGTATTCCGAGGTATTTAACTATGCCATTGGCGAAAGTACAGAACCCGGGTCAACCATGAAAATACCAAGCCTGATGGCTTTGCTTGAAGATGGCTATGTTAATCTCGATGACTCAGTAAATACCGGCAACGGTAAGTATAAAATTTACGATAAACCAATTGTAGATTCCAAGGAAGGCGGCCATGGTAAAATTAGCGTTAAGGAAGTTTTTGAGGTTTCGTCAAATGTTGGTGTGGTAAAACTGGTAAGCCAGCATTATAAAGGGAAAGAGCGCGATTTTATTGACAGGCTGTACGCCATGAAGTTGAATCAACCTTTGCATATAGCCATTCCCGGCGAGGTAGATCCGGATATAAAATATCCCGGTGATAAGTATTGGTCGGGAATATCGCTGCCGATGATGAGTATTGGCTACGAGATAAGGCTTACCCCACTTCAGATACTTACCTTTTATAACGCCATTGCAAACAATGGCAGAATGGTAAAACCCCGGTTGGTTAAGTCGCTCGTCAGGCATGGGCAGGTAGTTCAGTCCTTTGCTCCCGAGGTTATTGCATCAGCTATTTGCTCACGCCCTACGCTTCGTAGGGTAAAAGAAGTTCTTGAAGGTGTAGTGGAGAATGGAACTGCGCAGAACTTGAAAAATACACGGTATAAAATTGCCGGGAAAACCGGTACTGCCCAGGTTGCCAGGGGAAGGCTGGGCTATAAACATCAGGGTAGAATCAGCTACCAGGCTTCATTTGCGGGATATTTCCCTGCCGATGATCCCAAGTACTCCTGCATTGTGGTGGTGAATTCGCCGTCGAATAGCGTTTACTACGGGAACCTGGTTGCCGGGCCAATATTTAAGGAAATATCGGACAAGGTGTACGCTACAAGTCCCGAATGGTTTCGCGAGGTCGATGATGACGGTGATATGGCGGAAATACCCCAGTCCAAATCATCAGCCAGAAATTCACTGGTCGAGATTTTTGATGAGCTAGATATCCCTTTCGATGGTGCTGACAGGAAAATGGAGTGGGTTACCACCCGGCGCGATAGCAGTAAGGTTGATTTGCAAAAACTTTCGGTTTACAAGAATTTGGTTCCCAACGTGGTGGGCATGGGTTTAAAAGATGCCCTGTACCTGCTGGAGAACTCGGGGTTAAGGGTTAAATTTCAGGGTAGAGGATCTGTCCGTTCGCAATCCATTCAGGTGGGTTCGAGGGTAGTTCCCGGAAGTACCATTTTTTTGGAGATGAGCCTTGGCGAGAGTTAGGTAAAAGTTGTTCGCTGATGGTAAAAACCGGAGAACGAGCCTTGAGTCAGTTTTTTAACCTTTAAGCCCGGCTAACCGCTGCCGGGTTACGGTAACCGGAATGAAAAATGGTTTTTAGAAAATATTTATGTTGATAGCACTAAGAGACATATTGCCAAAACCACTCAAGTTCGACGTTCTGGGAACGCTGGAAGTTGAGGTGGCTGGATTAACCTTCGATTCAAGAACGGTTAGCCGGGGATTCTGCTTTTTTGCCGTCAGGGGTACCCAGGCCGATGGCCATCAGTTCATTGCAGCTGCCATTGGTAAGGGTGCATCGGTGATTGTTTGCGAGCAAATACCCGCAGAAACATCACCCCAAACAACCTATATTAAAGTGCCCGACACATCCTTTGCGCTGGGTGTAATGGCATCGGCATTTTATGGGGACCCGTCGGAAAAGCTGAAATTGGTTGGAGTTACGGGTACCAACGGTAAAACTACGGCTGCAACGTTGCTGTACAAAATGGTTGGTTTGCTGGGCCATAAGGCAGGCCTGCTTTCTACTGTGGTTAACTGTGTTGGAAGTACGGAAATTCCGGCAACACATACCACGCCTGATCAAATTCAGTTAAACTCACTGCTGGCAAGGATGGTTGATGAGGGCTGCGAGTTCTGCTTTATGGAGGTTAGCTCACATTCAGTGGTTCAAAACCGTATTGCAGGCCTGCAATTCAGCGGCGGAATTTTTTCTAACATTACTCACGATCATTTGGATTACCATAAAACCTTCAGCGAGTACATCAAGGCAAAAAAAGGTTTTTTTGATATGCTTCCGGCAGGCGCCTTTGCGCTCACCAATATCGATGATAAAAATGGGATGGTGATGGTACAAAATACCAGGGCCCGGGTGGTTACCTACTCGTTGCGCTCGATGGCCAATATGCGTTGCCGTATAGTGGAAAGCCATTTTGATGGTACCCTTTTGAATATTGACGGTGTTGAGGTTTGGACCCGTTTAATTGGCGAGTTCAACGCCTATAACCTGCTGGCTATTTATTCAACGCTAATCTTGCTGGGATTTAGTAAGGCCGATGTACTTACCGGGTTAAGCCAGGTAACGGCAGTTGCTGGTAGGTTTGAGTATGTCCAGTCCCCCGGAGGTATAGTGGCTGTGGTTGATTATGCCCACACACCCGATGCCCTGGTCAATGTAATCGAAACCATTGTAAAGATAAAGGGCGATGGCCAGCGATTGATAACCGTGGTGGGGGCCGGGGGAAACCGTGATAAAGCTAAACGTCCGGTAATGGCCAGGGTTTCGGCAGAAATGAGCGATATGGTTATTCTTACTTCCGACAATCCGCGATTTGAGGAACCGGAAGATATACTCAACGATATGAAGTCCGGGATTGATGTAATCTTTTCTAAAAAGGTGATTACCATAGTGGATAGGAAGGAGGCAATACGTACAGCTTGCTTGATGGCAAAAAAGGGCGATATAGTGTTGGTGGCTGGTAAAGGACACGAGAATTATCAGGAAGTAAAAGGTGTTAAACACCATTTCGACGATAAGGAGGTTTTAGCAGAAATATTTAATACGTTGTAGTATGCTTTACTATTTGGTACAATTCATACAGCAGCATTTCGATATTCCCGGTTCGGGGCTGTTTAGGTACATTTCGTTTCGGTCAGCAATGGCCTTTATCTTCTCGTTAATCTTTGCATTACTGGCTGGCAAGCGAATTATCCGATACCTACAACGAAAACAAATAGGCGAGGAAATCCGGAACCTTGGGCTTGAGGGCCAAATGCAGAAAAAGGGGACTCCCACCATGGGCGGGATAATAATTCTTGCATCAACCCTGCTGCCTGTTTTGTTTTTTGCCGATTTGCTGAATGTTTACATCGTAATAATGATTTTTGCTACACTTTGGCTGGGAATTGTGGGTTTTGTCGATGATTACATAAAAGTTTTCTTGAAGAATAAGGAGGGGTTACACGGTCGCTTTAAAATTCTGGGACAGGTTTCGCTCGGCCTTTTTGTAGGGTTAACCATGTGGATTAGCCCAAGCATAGTAGTCCGGCATCCAGCCCCAAAGGTTAAAGCCTCAGCGCAGATTGAAACCATTGTTTCTAGCGAATATTCCGATGCCAAACCGGTTAACGTTTCAAAGAGCGAGAAGACAACCAAAACAACTATCCCTTTTTTCAAAAATAATGAGTTTAACTACTCGTACCTGAACCCGTTCAAGGGCGAGTGGCGCGATACTATCACGTGGTTAATTTTTATAGCTGTAGTTATTCTGATTATTACGGCCGTATCTAATGGTGCCAACCTTACCGATGGGCTCGATGGTTTGGCCACTGGGGTTTCGGCCATAACGGCCGTAACCCTGGGTATTTTTGCATACCTCTCCGGAAATGTAATTTACGCCGAGTATCTTAATATCATGTATATTCCGCATTCCGGGGAATTGGTGGTTTTTATGAGTGCATTTATTGGTGCCATGGTTGGCTTCCTTTGGTACAACAGCTACCCGGCTCAGGTTTTCATGGGCGATACGGGTAGCCTGACAATAGGCGGTATTATTGCAGTTTTTGCAATTATTGTTCGTAAGGAGCTTCTAATACCAATCCTCTGCGGAATTTTTTTTGTTGAGAATTTATCGGTGATTATGCAGGTCAGCTACTTTAAATATACAAAACGCAGGTACGGAGAGGGCCGTAGAATATTTTTGATGTCACCGCTGCATCATCATTACCAGAAAAAAGGCTATCCAGAGCCCAAGATTGTAACGCGCTTTTGGATTGTGGCCATTTTACTGGCCGTTATCACGGTGGTTACTCTTAAAATTCGATAATCAACATAAAAACAGCTGAACATGAAGCGAATTGTTATACTGGGAGGAGGTGAGAGCGGGGCAGGTGCGGCAATACTGGCCAAAAAGCAGGGCTACGATGTTTTCCTGTCAGATTCTTCTACCATTAAACCTCGTTACCGCGAGTGGTTGGACAGGTATAATATCAGCTGGGAGGAAGGTAAGCATACCGAGGAGCTAATTCTTAGCACCGATGAGGTGATCAAAAGCCCCGGTATTCCCGATAAGGCCCCCTTGGTTGTGAAAATTCACGAGAAGGCTATTCCGGTGATTTCGGAGATTGAGTTTGCGGGACGCTTTACCAACGCCCGTACTATTTGTATTACGGGGAGCAACGGAAAAACAACTACCACCTCGCTAATCTACCACATGATGCAGAAGGCAGGCTTAAATGTTGGATTGGCCGGTAATATTGGAAATAGCTTTGCGTACCAGGTTGCCGAAAATAGTTACGATTACTACGTGATTGAGCTGAGTAGTTTTCAGCTCGATGGCATTTTTGCGTTCAGGCCCGATATTGCAATTCTGTTGAATATCACTCCCGATCATCTGGATAGGTACGATTATAAAATGCAAAACTACGTGGAGTCCAAATTTAGGATTACGCGTAACCTCTCGGAGGACGATTGTTTTATCTTTTGCTCCGACGATGCCGTAACCGTTGAGCAGCTTAAAAAGATAGTGCTAAGGGCCCAGCAACTAATGTTTTCGCAAAAAACGAAGGATAACCAAACTTCATGGATCGAGAACGAACATTTATTTATCAACTATAACGACAGTGATTTTAGCATGTCAATCAACGAGCTGTCATTAAAAGGCAAACATAACATTTACAATTCTATGGCGGCGGGCATAGCCGGTCATGTGTTGAACATCCGCAAGGAAGTTATTCGCGAATCGCTTTCCGATTTTCAGGGAGTTGAGCATAGGCTTGAGCAGGTTTTAACAATCAGGGGCGTTTGTTATGTTAACGATTCCAAGGCTACTAACGTAAATTCAACATGGTATGCGCTTGAAAGTATGGACACACCCGTGGTTTGGATTGTTGGTGGAATTGACAAGGGTAACGATTACTCCGAGTTGATGGACTTGGTAAAAGCAAAGGTTAAGGCAATTATTTGTTTGGGTGTGGATAACGCTAAACTTCATAATGTTTTTGGTGATTTAATAGTTCCTATGGTTGATGCCCATTCCGCAGACGAGGCGGTTCAGCAAGCCTACAAACTTGCAAGCTCTGGCGATACGGTTTTGCTTTCACCGGCCTGTGCCAGCTTTGATTTATTCGAAAACTACGAGGACCGGGGGAGAAAGTTTAAGGCCGCGGTAAGGGAACTTTAGTGTATGGTGTTTGTGCATAGTATTTAGTTCGTTGTTTATTGATAGATAGTTGTTCGTGAGGGGGATATTGTCATCCCCGGCATGACAAGGGATACATTAACCGTTAACGTCTCGCGTTTAACAAAATAAAATGCTATGGCCTGTTGGCTATGGTTATAAACTACAAAGGAATGGCAACACTGTTTGGCCGATATTTTAAAGGAGATAAGGTGATATGGATACTGGTAGTTATCCTGTCGGCTGTTTCGTTGCTGGCTGTTTACAGCTCAACCGGATCGCTGGCGTATCGGTTCCATGGCGGTAATACTACTTACTTTCTGGTAAAGCAGCTTATATTCCTTGCGTTGGGATTGTCCATAGTTTTCATAACTCACCTGGTAAGTTACAAGGTTTACTATCCGCTTTCAGCTATCCTGATGGGTTTATCTATACCATTGCTGATCATAACATTGATTTTTGGTGCGACTCTGAATCAGGCATCTCGTTGGTTGGAAATCCCGGGTCTCGGAATAACTTTTCAAACTTCCGATGTAGCTAAGCTGGCGTTGGTGATGTACGTGGCAAAAATACTATCGCAAAGCCAAAAAAATATTAAAGACCTGAAACAGGGATTTATACCGCTGGTTTTACCGGTTGGGTTGATATGCCTGCTTATACTGCCG
>JBFXEO010000023.1:0-21216 GCA_050180015.1 Bacteroidales bacterium
TACATATATGCACCGGGAATCAACAAGCGCAACTTCCTGCGGCAGGAAGAATCGTTAATTTATACCCTGGAAGTTAACTAAACGTAATAAGTAGAGAAAGGCTGCAAATTTTTGCAGCCTTTCTTTTTTCAAAAACAGCCAATTAAACCTTTGCATTATCAACAAGTTGATCGACAAATATCTTGATGGTCTTTGAGTCGGTTGCACCGTAAAAGTCGTAGTAGTATTCAATTAAATATTTTTTAATATCATCGTTGCCCATATTCTGACGGCGGAGGATGGGTAGAATGGTGAAAAACTCACTGGCAAGGGCCGCTTGATCTACAAACAGCAAGTCGAATTTGGTAATTTCCTCGCTGGTCCGGGTATTCTTTTCGTAGTAGTAAACGGCTACACCGGGAATTTCGTTTGAGGTAATATCTCCTGAGCTGGTATTTAAAAGTTTATCTTTCTCAATCAGTAGGGCGTTTTGCTCGTAGCCTATTTTTTTCGAGATGGGGTTGTTGTTTACCCGGTAGTAGAAAACAATAAATTTGTCTTCATCTATCTGATAGGTGCTGGAGTTGACGGGAATTGTAACCTGATTTCCGATAACAGAAAATTTATCGCTGCCGAAATACGCCTTTACATCATTAACCGCCGTTTCATCGGGCCTGTAGCGTTCTGCCATTAAACTGCGGCGTTTAGTAGGAACGGCAACATCCTTAACCATGACTGTGAGTTGCTGCAGGGCATCGGGTGTTGGGGGTTCGTGCATTTTAATCATGAATCGGCCCATGCTTTGGCTTATAGAAATGACGTATGAATCAAAGTTATCGAAAGTAATCTTATCGGTAGATTCAAGTACATCGCCAGCCTTTAGCTGTGTGCCAGTTTTAAAGTTCACAACTTTACCGTTAATTCGGGTAACTATGTAATTCTCCTGGGCAAATGCCGATGTTCCAAGCATTAACAGGATAATTACAATCGCATTTACTGTTGTTTTCATATATGATTTGTTAGATGTTTCCGGAGGGGCTAAGCACAATTTATGTACCAAAGTTAGTAAAAACAATAAACTATTCCATAGACTAGTGTTTGGGCGCAACTTGCCGTTGATCTGCTTCTCGGTAAAACGTATGTATCGGGCAAGATGTACAAGGCCAGCTTACAGCGATGGGGTTATTCTGCAACTACCCAGGCCCGCCTTCCCTTTTTTCCACTCTTTACTAAATTGTAGGAATGATTTATCCATTCCTTTATCAAGCCTTGCGGGATTGACCCGTCTATCCTAACCGTATTCCAGTGCTTTTTATTCATGTGGTAGCCCGGTTCCACGGCCGGATAAATTTCGCGGAGCTCAATGGCCTTTTCCGGATCACATTTGAGGTTTACCGATAGTTCGCCATTTAAGTTCGCCAGTGCAAACATTTTACCGAAAGCCTTAAAAACTAACGTATCCTCACCAAAGGGAAAGCCCTCGGTGACATCCGGTAGCGATATACAGTATTCTCTTAATTCAACTATATCCATAGGGTTACTGTAAAGTTGGGTAAAAAGCGTCTTCAATATGCTCAATGGTATATTTATCGTTGTTCCAAATCACCGAAATAATGTCGAACCGAACTTCTGCCTCGATTTTATACTTTTGAACGTAAGCATCGGCGGCTTCTACTATATATTTTTGTTTTTTACGTTTTACCGCATCCCGGGGTTCTTCCCAGTAGCCATGGGTTCGCGTTTTTACCTCTACAATAACAAGCATGCTTTTGTCTTTGGCAACAATA
The DNA here is from genome assembly GCA_050180015.1 of Bacteroidales bacterium. Lineage (GTDB taxonomy): Bacteria > Bacteroidota > Bacteroidia > Bacteroidales > Tenuifilaceae > JBFXEO01. Next base: position 1,767 of record JBFXEO010000023.1, read on the forward strand.
TCGAGTTCTTTATGTCCGTAGTGCCAGTTCCGATTCAAAATTTTATACCCCTTACCCTGAAGATAGTTGACCGATAACTCTTCGCCCCGGATACCCAATTTGCGAGACTGATTTATATCATCATTTTGTTCCATAAATAGTGTAACAAATTTCGGTAAAATTCGATAAAGTTAAAGTTGAACATTACGGATTGGGTATGCGCGAGTGGTTGAAAATACTTATCATATTAATTATATTGCCTCTCAGGAGTTTTTCAAATTTAGCGAATTTTGAGGGTAAAATCAAGATTTTAAAGGAAGGTGCTTACGATACGCTTCAAATAGAGTTGAGCGTTAAAAATGATATTGTCAGAATTGATGAGATTTCGACTCATAACATAATGTTAAAGAGTTACTTGGTTAACCTTTCGGAGGAACGGATTTTTGCGCTGTCGTACGGGAAACGGCTGTACACCGAGGTAATGCTTGCATCAAACGGGGGTCAACCGGTAGAGGTTGTTAAAACTCCAAATTACATGGAAATAGACGGTACTAAATGCTATCAATGGAGGGTTAAGGATAAGGTTAAAAATTCGGAAATTACCTACTGGGTTGCCCCCCAAAATTTCAATTTTATAAAACCGCTTGTAAGTATTCTGAATCGAAGCCAAACCCCGCTTGATGTACTTGGGCAATTTCCGCAGGTTAATGGCTACCTGCCGTTAATCTGCGTTGACCGGACAATGTTTAGAAAAGTAAAGGAAACAATGCGGGTTGTTTCCATTAAGCCGTTAAAATTACCGGAAAGTTTATTTGTTATTCCAGCTGGTTTTCGGGAGATTCTTGGTTAACCGGGGATTGAAAAGTTAACGTGGCCCCATTTTCGTCAACTTTTAGTTTTACCTTTCGACCCATTATTAGCGAGTAGTTGGGTTCTGTGTGCCCCGCCGGGAACCCAAAGCAAACAGGGATATTAAATTCCTTTATTGCGCTGTAAATTATTTCATAGGCACTGGAACCAAAGGGGATTTTGTTATCCTTTATGTCGGAAAAAGAGCCTACCACCAAACCTCCTATGGATTTAAGTTTTCCGCTCCGTTTTAGGTGCATCATCATTCTATCAATGTGGTAAAGGTACTCATCAACCTCCTCTATGAACAGAATACGATCCTGTGCTGTAATGTCGGCATCAGTCCCTATTAAACTCTGTAGAATTGACAGATTTCCCCCTGCCAGCATGCCTTTTTTCTCGCCAAAATGGTTTAGCGGATGCGGTGGAATTGAGTAGGAAAGAGGCTCCCCGGTTAAACCTTTTACCAAGCTGCTGATGGACTCATTTCCGGTAAGGTCGTTTACAAAGTTTACCGGCATAGTTGCATGTAGAGATTCCATTCCATACCAGCTGTTTATGATACTATGAAGCACCGTAATATCACTATACCCAACAATCCATTTGGGGTTAAGTTGGAGTTTACGAAGATTTATCAGGTCGAGAATTCGAATGGTACCATATCCTCCCCGGGCACATATTATTGCCTTTACAGATTTATCTTCAACCATGGCCATAAAATCTTCGGCACGCTCTTCGTCTATGCCGGCAAACTGGTAATGTTTGGAAAATAAATGCGGGGCGGTTTTAACCATGAATCCCCGGGCTGTTAAATACCGGATGGCGGGTTGAATTGCGTTACGGGTTACAGAACGGGCTGTAGCAACAATTCCAATGGTATCACTTGGCTTTAGGTAGGGTGGTGTAATATTTTCCATGAATGTTTGCTATATGGCAATTGACTTTAAAGATATACCTTTTTTTCTAAATCACCCTATAGGGTAGGCCAAATATATGCGCAATATCAGAATACTCGAAGTAAGTTATTTTGGCGTTTCGCTGATCTGGATAGGATTTAACCAATAGTAACATCAACCGATTAGCCGTCCGGCTACCGTTCTATTCCGTTTTTGAACTGTACTTAATTATTCTGCCTAGATTTTCTGAGGTCTTCAATTAACAGAACGAATCGGCGGATAAAATTGAGCTGGAGCGTGGCATAAAGTAAAAGTGTACCAAGCCAAATTATGCTAATATTAAACCAAATGGTACGAACGTATTGACCGTTGAATAATTTGAATGGTGCATAAAGCTGAGCCCGTCCCCATGGATGATCGGGTTGCATAAAAATAGGCTCATATTTTTGGATTACCCGATCGTCGGTTTCCAGGTATTTGGTGACTTCATTCTGACGTAGAACCCAGTCGGCAAGGGCGTTGTTATGGTTATCCTGTTTGAGCTGGTAAAAACCTGCAGCTCCTAGCAGCCCGGTAAGTTGATTGTAAACGCTATCCCGGCTACGCACTGCCTCCTGTGACATTTTAGCTCCCGTTTTTTTGAGAAAAAATAGGTATCCGGTGAGATCATCCGCTATATCATCGGTTATATTTCCATGTTTAATTTCCTTAATGAATTCGAAGGGTGGAATTCCAACCGCCCTTTCTAAGTGTTCCAGTTCGTTGGCGATGAGGTTTAAATGCCGGGTAATTTGTTCCCGATCTGGAGGATTTTCGGACGAATTCAGCCTGATGCATTCTCCCAGCTTTGCCTGTAGTCGGGGAATAAGGAATGATACTCTAAAATTAGACTGGCTAACGGCCATGTCGTAGTAAAAAAAGTTTCGTTCAAACCGGTTATTTGAGAACTGCTCAACAGCCAGTGCCTCGTAAGCCCACCGCGATGGTAATAAATCGGCAATTACAGGAACATATACCCGGCGGGTAATCGCTGGGTGAAGGTTGTCATAATCTACCACGGTTCCGCTGAGCAAGATCTGGGGAACAAGTATAAATGGGATGGTAATGTAAATTGCCACCACGGACCCCATTGCCGAGCTGATTATTAGACCCACCAGATTGGAAAAACACGATGCCGAAAAGAGTACAAGCCAGTACTGAAAGGTAAGCCCTTTGATTTCGATAATAGAATTGCCTACAATTACGAATAAGAACATTTGCAAGGCGGACAAGGCCAGTAGGTATATAACTTTGGAGTTGATGTAGCTGAATCTGCTTAAATTTAAAAACGACTCCCGTTCCAGTATTTTCCTGTCGCCAATTATTTCTTCGGCACTAACGCTAAGCCCCAAAAATAGTGATACAATTACGCTCATGAATATGAAGGCGGGCAAGTTTTTATTATCGGCAAAGATGTAATTCTCACCAATGGAATATTTTACAAAGAAGGCCAGAATAAAAGCCAGGATAATAGGCTCCAGTAAATTTAAAAGGATATACTGCCTGTTCGACAGCTTAGAAAGAATATTCCTTACGCTAAATATTTTAAGCTGCTTGATAATGTTGGGCTGACTAAAGTTGTTTTTTGGAAGGGGTTTTTTATGGCCGTTAGCGGGGATGTGGTTTTGAATATTTTCTACGTAGTGAGTGTACCACTCTTCCGGTGCCACCTGCCGGGTTGCGGTTGGTTTTCCGTTTTCATCAACCACTTTGCGCTCTATTGTTTCGAGGATTTGATCGGGGTTAACATTCCCGCACCGCAGGCAACCGCCATCGTTGCTGGATAGGGGGTTTACAGTTCGGTTGAAGTACGCTACGGCTTCTCGCGGGAAACCGCAGTAAATGGGGAATCCACCTTTATCTAGAATCCAGAGTTTATCGAATAGCCGGAAAATTTTATCCGATGGTTGGTGAATATTGGCTATCACCAGTTTCCCTTTATCGGCCTGCGCTTTAAGGAGTTTTATTACCATTAACGAATCGCTTGACGAAAGGCCGCTGGTTGGTTCATCAACAAACAGAATTGTGGGCTCGCGGAGTAATTCCAGTCCAATATTGAGCCTTTTTCGCTGTCCACCGCTTATAATCTTATTCAACGGGGAGCCTACCTTTAAATTGTGAATATCCCAAAGCTCTAAGTCGGTTAATATTTTTTTGACCAAAAGTTCAGTTTGCCTGCGGTTATAGTTGCCAAAGCACAGCTTGGCATTATAAAGCATATTCTGGTAAACGGTCAGGTTCTCGAAGAGCAAATCGTCCTGTGGAACCAGTCCAATTATTCCCCGTACTGCGTGCGGTTCCGCATAAATATCGTAACCGTTGATGAGAACCCGTCCTTTTTGCGGTTTTTGTTTGCCGGTAAGCAAGTTTAGCAGGGTGGATTTCCCAACGCCACTGCTTCCCATTATACCAATCAGCTGTCCCGACTCCTCCTTTGCCCTGAAGCGTTTAATTCCATTTTTGCTGCTCCAGTATGTGTATTCAATATCCTCGGCAACCAGCACGGCCTGTTGATGGTTCAACCTATTGCCCGAAATGCCTGCAATGGTGCTATAATGAATCGTTGGTATTCCGTACCCTTTAATGCTTGAGCCAAGTTGTAAAAAATAAGCCTTTCCCGGGCTGATTTCCTTTCCATCGATAAATAACTTCGATTCTCCCTGGTATTTTACCAGGTAAGTTTGGATATCGGAAATTTGAAAAAAGTGGATAATTCCATCCAGTCCGGGAATACCTACGGGGTCAAACGCGGAATGTTGGCTATCATAGGGTAGCTGCAATGTTGGGTTTAATGAAAAGGGAATAGGGGCACCCTTTAGCGTGATGATTCGGAACGGATCGATGCTGCTATAATCGTTAGAAACGACGAATCGTTTGATAAACTTTGTATCGGTAGAATCAACATTCAAGCAGCTGGCGACCAAATCGGGAAGTTCAGTAAGGTTAAAATCGTATCGTTTGCCGCCAAAGAGTTCAAATAACTTTACAACTACGTGTATTCTATCCTCAATGGTCAAGGTTTTGCTGAGCTGCGCGCAGGTGTCCCGGGTAAGCATGTACCCGTCGGCGATGGCAACTTCTGCCTGATTCTTTTGTGTCGATATATTTTTTTGCTCCTTGTAGAATGTAATGAATGCACCTTTATGCCTTAACGGGACGTTTTCGCCCAGAAGATTATCGATAATACTATCAAAGGTTGAATCGACTTCCTGCGCTGAGGCTTGGAATGCCAGTATTTTGAGTAGCGTATAAATTGTTGTTTCGTTCATCGAAAATTTATATGAGCCCGAATTAATCCGTATAAATTTTGACTCAATAAAGTTAAAAAAGTTACCGGCAGAAAAATATTTTGCAGCCCGAAAACCGCTTAAACCTCACAAATAGTTTACTTTTAAAGCAAGACACAGATTGGTTGTTGCAAAAAATTTATGCAAAACAGATATATCAAACATCATGCAAGAATGGCTGGGGCTATAAGCAAAAAAGCGTGGAATTATCCACGCTTCTCATTTGCTTGTTGCGGAATGTTAAACCAAAGAATCCCTTAGCTTTATTATATTATCTGTAATGGCCTTAAACTGGTCGTTGGTTAGGCTTTCACCCTCAACGGCGTTGTATATAGCTACAATTGGTTTTAGCATGCTAATCATTTCGCCAACTTCAGCATCGGCGGAACGGGCCTGCATAAGTTCCATCAATTTTGCCAGGGGAGCCTTTTGGTTGGCTATGATTTTGATGAAATCGACATTGTTCTGGCTTGTTAGCGCTATTTGTGAAGCGATATATACACCCTCAATCCAGCTACCGGTAATAACCATTAACGATTGGTTATCTTTTCCATTTTCCACAAGGTACTTGTAGGAATCGTAGAAAGAATCGGTGATAATAAGTATAAGGGAATCCTTGTTGTCGATATTGGCCTCTACCCGTTGGGCCAGCTGCTGATTAAAACCCGTGCTGATGTTTAATTCGTCGATGAGTTTTTTAGAAGCTTTAAGGTAGTTCATGGTTTCCTGCTTCATTTGGTAGGTGGTGGAGTACGCCAAATCTGCACCGTAAATTCCCAGGTTGATGGCTTTTGCCTTTTCGGTAAAATATTTACCAACATTATCAACCGAGTTGCATATACTTAGAATGTAGCTGGCACCAGCCTTGTTGATGAGCTGAATAACCTCAAACGAAGTTGGAATTGGATAGTTTGTGACACCTTTGAATGCTTGTTCCTTTGTAACGGTGTTGAGCTCTTCGGCTTCCTTTGCCTGCTTGGTTCCGCAGCCGTTTATCATTAAAACAGACAGGGCGGTAACCGCCATTATTCGCATTGTGTTTTGGGTTTTCATATCGGTTTTGATTGATTTAATTACCGGTTTTTGATTTCGGGTAAAGTTATGAATTCCGCATTTATTAACCAATAATTGGACGTTTTGTTTTTTGTGAAGTTGATAGGCATTTTTACACTGTAAGGTTGAGTTTTGCCTAAAGCATAACCCGGTCTAAATCTTTGGACATTTTATTTATAAGATCGTTAAGCTGGTTTAGCTTACCCAGAATATCATCAACATCTTCCTTTTGCGAGCTGGGTAAATGGCCTAAATCATCCATCAGCCGTTTGATGGCTATTTTAAGCACTTTGCTCTTGTAAACCTGAATGGCCTTGGGTACTGCACGTTGCAGAAAATCGGGGTCCTCGTCGCTGGTGGCCTTATGTTTTTCCCAAATTCGGCTTAACTTGTGGCGTGATGATAGTAAATCAACCGCCAGCTGGCTAACCTGCGGATCTGGGTGATTTATAAAATGCCTATTATCCGGGATTTTATCCTCGGACATCAATCTCCCATACTCGTCGAAAATTTTTTTGAATACCAAATTTTGAAATTCCAGCTCGTCATTCCGGATTTCCTCAGTTATATATTGCCCTACGGTGATAGTGATTTCCTCGTCATCAAAAGTTTCGGCCGGGTGGCTGTACAGAATACGATCGCCGTAATTAAGGAGGAAGGCAACTATTTCCTTTTCCTGCTCCTCACAGTATATTCCGGAGATATATGAAGGAAGTTTTGGGGTTTCTTTCTCTTTAATTTCTCTCGGTTCCCTTTGTACCAGCTGTTCAAATTTCCTTTTACGCAGGTTGGCAACTTCGGCGTAGAGCACATCTTCCTGAATATCCATTATTTTGGAACATTCCTTAATGTATATCGACCGGGAAATTGTTTCGGGGATTACGCTTATTGAGCGGACAATATCGTTTATCAGGTTTGCCTTTTGTATGGGATCGTTTTGTGCCTCCTCTAGCAGAAGGTGTGCTTTGAATTTGATGAAATCGGCCTCATTTTGCTCGATGTACTGTAAAACCTCCGTTGCGCCGTGATTTCTGGAAAAGCTGTCGGGATCCTCGCCGTCGGGGAGCAGAACAACCTTTACGTTTAGTCCCTCCTCCAGCACCAGGTCGATACCCCGGAGCGATGCCTTGATTCCGGCATAATCACCATCGTAAAGGATTGTTACGTTAGGGGTAAACCGCTTAATCAGCTTAATTTGATCGTGTGTGAGCGATGTTCCCGAGCTGGCCACAACATTTTCGATGCCTGCCTGATGTAACGATATTACATCGGTATAGCCTTCAACCAGAAAACATTTATTTTCCTGGGTGATGGCTTTCTTTGCCTGAAAAAGTCCGTAAAGCACCTCGCTTTTATGGTAAACGTCGCTCTCGGGGCTGTTCAGGTACTTTGCTATTTTCTTGTCGGTTTTCAGGATTCGCCCACCAAAACCAATTACCCTTCCGCTAAGGCTGTGAATTGGAAACATAACACGCCCCGTAAACCGGTCGAAAGGGGAACCGTCTTCGCGCGGAATTGTAAGTCCTGTTTTTACAAGATTTTCGAGTTTATACCCGTCGTGAATGGCTGTACGGGTGAACGCTTCGCGCTGATCGAGGCTATATCCCAGCTGAAATTTTTCAATGGTGTGATCGTGGAAACCCCGTTCGCGAAAGTAGGCTAGTCCAATATTTTTACCGTCGGTGTGCTTGTGCAGAATATCGCTAAAGTATCGCTGTGCATAGGCGTTTACCACCATTAAGCTTTCACGTTCGTTACGCTGCTCCAGCTCCTCCGGGGTTACCGCTTGTTCAACAACCTCAATATTGTACTTTTTGGCAAGGAACTTTAGTGCGTCCACATATCCCAAATGTTCATGCTCCATCACAAAGTTTACAACGCTTCCTCCTTTACCGCATCCAAAGCACTTGAAAATTCCCTTGGATGGGCTAACGGTAAACGATGGCGTTTTTTCGTTGTGGAACGGGCAGAGTCCAAGGTAATTTACCCCGCGTTTACGCAGGCTAACGTAATCCTGAACTACTTCCAGGATATCGGCTGCCGCAATTATCCTAACAACTACGTGTTGATCTATCATGTTTTTTTACAGTTCCAGGTAAAAAATACAAGGAAGGGCGTTAACACCTTGAGTATTTAAGAGTGCCCGAATAGTTGGTAAAGATAACTATTCTGGAAGAATTTTAGCCTATTGGGGTTACCCGCTACACCCGGATTCCCATTACTAGTATATCGTCGAGCTGGTCGTGAGGCCCCATCCATTGGTCTATTGTGTTATCCAGAATTGTTTTCTGCTCATCCATTTTTTTTGCTGATATTTTTTTGAGCAACTCCTTAAAATTTTTGGACATAAACTTTCTGTTGTCCTCGCCCCCAAACTGATCGATAAAACCATCGGAAAACATGTATAAACAATCATTTTTTTGCAGGGTGATTTCGTGTAGGGTGAAGGATTCCTTCTCGCTGATATGAATGCCAACGGGCATTTTGTCGGCTTTATACTCCTGAAGCTCCGAGTTCCGGAATAAATATAGGGGGTTATATGCCCCTGCAAACATCAAGGTTTGAGCGTTGAGGTCTATAACGCTTAGCGCTATATCCATTCCATCCTTTGCCTCGTGCTCTCTACCTTCCTGCGATAGTGCTGTTTTAAGGTTGGCCCTTAGCTGGTTGAGCAGTATATGCGGACGAATATCGTCGGTGTTTTTAACAATTTCAGTTAATAGGGTTATTCCCAGCAAGCTCATAAATGCTCCCGGTACGCCATGCCCCGTGCAATCGGCAGCCGTTACAATAATTTTACCATCCTTGTGGGTCATCCAGTAAAAGTCACCACTGACAATATCGCGGGGTTTAAGTAAAATAAAGTAATCGTTAAGAATACTGTCGGTTTTTTCTTTGCTTGGCATCACGGCATTCTGGATACGCCTGGCATACGAAATGCTTTTGATAATATCCTGATTTTGCGAGATAATCTGATCGCGCTGGGCGGTTATCTCATCGCGCTGCGCCTCTATTTCCTCCTTTTGCTGTAAAATTTCCTCGTTTCTGGTTTTAAGTTCGTCGCGTTGCTGTTCAATGGAAACTTTTTGTTCCTCGATGGTCTTGGTTCTTTCCTTAACTTTTTCTTCAAGAATTTGTTTTTCCCGGACCAACTTACGCTCTCTAATCCTGATTAAAAGCGTAACCAGTGCAATGGTAACTGCAGCAACAACTAGGTAAAACCAAATTGTTTGGTAAAACGGAGGCGTTATGCTAAACGGGTATTCATGTATTTCGCTAATATTACCCATTGCATCGCGTACCCGGAATTGCAGAATATGGTTTCCCGGGGGGAAAAACGGAAAATCTTTTTCGGGGGTATCGCCCCAGTCTGTCCAGTCGGACATAATCCCTTCAAGCTTATACTGGTACTCAATGGCTTTTTCTTTCAGGTAGAAAGGGGCTCCCAGCTTAATTTTAAACGCATTGTTGGTTGGCTCCAGCTTAACGTAATTAGTGTTTAGGCTATTCCCTGCCCTATCAATTATTTGCTTAATGTACAGGTTGATACTATCAATTGTATCGTTACTCATTGTTGGCGTTAGCCTGTAGAGCTGGTTATAGCCGTTTACGGCCCAAACCTCGTTGCTATCGGTATAGTTTACGTAGTTTACGCGATCCAGCAATCCTAAGTATTTCGCTATTCTTTGGTTTGGAACATTCGTGGGGTAATCAGTCCAATGATTTCCGGCTCTAAGCCAGGTACGTCCGGCATCGGAGAAGAAGGCCTTATAGTTTCCCTGCATTGGGAATTTTTGGGAAACTCCAACGCTATCGCCCTGGGTATAGTAGGTAAAAATTTGGGTGGGTGTTACCACTAAAATATCGTTATCTGCCCTACGTACAACCGGAGAAGTTATATTGTTACTGCCCGTAGGAACTAACTTTACCGTTGTATTTCCGGGATTGGCAATGTCAACCCGGTAAATTTTATAGTCTGTGCCAATCAGCAGGGTGGATGCAGATAATTCTACAGTAGAGGTTACCCGCTCGTTTGGGAGGGTGGCAATTACGCTGGGGGTCCATGTATTATTTTTGTTGATAACCGAATAAAGCGTTTCCCATGTGCCCACAAAAATGGTATTCTTATTGAGAATACCAGAGTTTAAGCTGTAAACATAGCTATTCCCGATAACAGTGGAAAGTTTACCGGAATTGAGACAGTACAGACCCGTACTCGACGCCGCTAGCAGGTCTCCGTCCCATGCCAGCAGTTGACTTACCTTGCCATTTATGCCGGTTACTTTTTCGTAGCTAAAATCGATAGAAATCAGCTGCTGTACACGTCGCCTGTTGATTGCCTTTTGGTTGGCAGATTGTTCGTTGTTGGTTTTCTGCAGCGGTTGAGCCTCCTGAAGGGGGTGCCCTGCTCTTTCCCGTCCGAATATCCTCGAAAGTAACCCTTTTTTTTCGGTTGATTTTTTAGCGTCTGTACTTTCGTCGGTTTTTAAGGCCGATACCTTTCGTTCAATTATTCCGGGTGTTTCAACGGTTGGCCTTCCGGAATATTTTTTTGACTCTACAAGTTTGTAAAGTCCATCGCTTGTTCCCAGAAATAGCCCCTTGTCGAACTTTGCAACGGAAAGGATATTCCCGTTTAGCCCCGAAATGTGCTGGAATGAGTTAATGGGGATGCTCAGGTCAACACGGGAAATACCCATTCCATGAATAAGCCATAGTCCCCCTTGCCGGTCCCGCCCCATGGCGGTTACCTCATCATCGGGTAATCCGTTGGAATAGTTGATTATATGTTGGGTTTCGCCACTCTCGCCAGTTACAATTATACATCCTCCAATAAGGGTCGAAAGGGCAATGGATTTTGGATTTAATGAAATTCCACTTGTTAGAAGGCTGGCATCAATATATTTCTGGTCTTTTAAAAATATTGGCGTTAAGCTTTTCCCGTCGAAACGGTAAATTTTATTTGAACTTGTTCCGAATATCTGGAATTTGTTATGGCTGAAGCTAAAAAGGAACTCCTCTTTTGGGGCAAGGCTTATGGGTATGGAGGTTTCGTCGCGTTTGCTTACCTGGTATATCAACCTTTTGTTTTTAACCACAAACAATTTTTCACCTACGTTGAATATATCGGTAACAAGCTGCGAGCTATCCTTTTCGATGAGGTAGGGTTCAACTTTGTAGGGTTCAACCCGCCGAACCCGGTAAATTCCATTAACTCCGGTAGCATATAAGCTATTGTTGAAATGGTGGAATTGGTAAAAAAGGTCGGTACCCGTTTCGTTTACTGCAACGTAAACATTTACGCCTTTCAGGTTCTTTTTGAAATAGCCAACCGTTTGGTCGCCACATATAAAAAGATTATCGATAAAAGCCATTGCCACGGGTTGCCCTGTAACCGGAAGGCGTTCCCAGCTGTACCCATCGAAGCTGAATACCCCGTACTGGTTGAGCACATACATGGTATTATTATCGCCTTGAATAATCTGGTAATTCTGCGGACTCATGTTTACCGGTAGGGTGTAGTTGGTTATAAATGGAATCCCTTTTTGTGCAATCCCCAAAATGTTCTGTAGAACAAGGATAACGAGTGCTATACATTTCAAAACGGAAGAGTTAATGGGTCTCATTGCTATAAAATTTAGATGACTTTTACACGGTATAAATAAAAGATTACCCCTACTCACGGGGAAATTTCATAAGTATTCGGTAGTAACAAGTTACAAAAAATGAAAAATTGTAGCCTTAAAATAAGATTTATTTTGGAGGCTAATATTCCATTCTACCGGTAAGATTGAAAAAACAAAGGATGTAGAAGGATAACCCGCTGTGAGATGTCGAAATAAATTGTAAGTTCTCATCCTGGGCGAAGCGAAGGATTTATTTGCCTGTAAAATACAGAAAAAATACTGAGATCATAGCGGTTAACCGCTTATTATCCGGATGATTCTTATCAATCGTTGGGAATTGATAATCAAGGGGAGGTAAAGAATACCCCAATAAAACAATCTACGAAAGGCCTGGTTAAAATATAAGCTGCCCTTGTGTTTTGGCAAGCAACAGCTCCAGGAGTTGGGTTGTGGCATAGGCATCGCCAGCAGCGCGATGACGGTTATTGACAGTTATGCCTAAGTTTTGACATAGCACTCCCAGGCTGTAGGAGCCCATTCCGGGCAATACTTTCCTGCTCGTTCGAACGGTACAAAGTGTTTTCCGTTGGTAATCGTAACCAAGCCGTTTAAACTCTGATTGAATAAAGCCATAGTCAAAAGGAGCGTTATGCGCCACAACTACTTTTCCTTCAGTCATCGTTACAATTTGTTTGGCTACTTCGTAAAACCTGGGAGCGTTAGCAACCATTTCGTTGGTAATACCTGTGAGCCGGGTAATGAATGGTGGAATGTAAACCTCGGGGTTGATAAGCGTGGAGAATTCATCCACAATTCTGGTTCCATCGTGAATGTATATGGCAATCTCGGTGATTCTATCAATTTTGGCCCTTCCGCCGGATGTTTCAATGTCGAGAACAGCATACATATCAACCTAAAACTTTAAAATTACCCCAGGGGGAAAATTTGGATTACCAAAACTGCAACGAACAGAAGAATGAATAGTACCTCGGGCCAAAATTTCCCCTTAGCGCTCGAAAAGTAGCTGGTAAGCTGATAGCTTAGCGGTATGGCACCAATGTATGCAATTTCGTAGGAGCAGGTTGGTATTACTACAAAAGAAAAAGCGCAGAGCAGCAGTAGCCATAATAATATATTTTGATACTTACGTACACTAATTTTTTGGGCGGACATGCTGGGAATAAGGTATAGTAATGCTACCAGGGTAGGAATGCCAATCAGAATGGTGAATACGATAGGCATAGATTCAGCTATAGACGATGTTGTACCGGTGATCAAATTATTTTTAACCATGTTAACCAAGGCCGAGATGTCTATATCTAACCAGTAATAGGTAAATATTAGAAAACCCCACGGTACAGTAATCCCCAGAATTGAAACAATCCACTCGCGGGCATTAAATGGGCGTAGCATAGATAATCCTATAAATAGTATTGAGTACATAACGCCTGCCGGTGCATAAAATAATGATGCAATTCCCAGCATAAGCCCTGCACGAAATAGGTTATCCAAAGGATTCTCTTTCTGGTAGCTTGTAAAAATATGATTTAAGGCGATGATAATGAATAAACTGGCAAAAATAGCCGGGTTAATTCTTTGAACAGGAATAAATGCCGACGAAACAACTATAAATACTAAAATGGGCAGATAAGTTCTCTGTTTTATTATGATGAATTTGCCATTTATGTGTAATAGGTAAAATGTAATCGTAACCACTAACAGAACGGTTATTACCCTGGAGTAAAAAGTGGCCGGTGAAATTAACTTTACTGCCAGCGAGTATAAGGGCATACTAATACTGTCGAATATAAAGGGGTAGGTTAGCCCCCTAATAAATGTTCTGAGCCATATTGCAACCAGAATGGCCAGAATAGTAATAACCACAATTAAATGAGATTTTCGGAAAAATTTAAGTAGCATGTTATTCTGATACGTTGAGTTGGTATTACGGTACGGCAAGTTCCCCGTGTTGTTCTAAATCTTTTCCTATATCCGATCTAAAATATTTTCCATCAAAATTAATGGTGCTTGCCGCTTTATACGATACCGCCAAGGCGCAATCAATGCTGTTCCCCAAGCCCGTGCAGGCAAAAACCCTGCCTCCGGATGTAGTTAATTTTTGATCCTGCTCCGTGGTTCCGGCATGAAAAACCAATGCATTTTCTACAGAATCAGTACCGTTAATATTTTTCCCTTTCCCGTAGCTATCCGGGTATCCACCCGAAACTAAAACTACCGTTGTTGCTACCTCGTCGTTTATTCCGATGGTTACCTTGCTCAGTTCCCCTCTGCCGCATAGCACAAGGAGTTCCAAAAAATCGCTGGTAATGCGGGGTATCACCACTTCAGCTTCGGGGTCGCCCATTCGAACGTTGTACTCAATAACAAAAGGGTCTCCGGCAACATTCATCAATCCAATAAAAATAAAACCGATGTAGGGAATTCCATCGGAGCGCAGCCCGTTGATGGTTGGCTGAATTATCCGTTTATCAACCTTATCCATGAAATCCCTGGTGGCAAAGGGAACGGGGGAAACGGCTCCCATTCCGCCGGTATTAGGGCCGGTATCGCCAACGCCAATGCGTTTGTAATCCTTTGCCTCCGGCAGGGTAATGTACGATTGACCATCGGTAATGACGAATACCGATAGCTCTATTCCCCTCAAAAATTCCTCTATCACCACCTTTTTGCCGGCATTGCCAAATTTTCCGGCAAAAAATTCATTTAGCGCGGAGCAAGCTTCGTTGTACGAGTTTACTATTACAACGCCTTTGCCGGCGGCAAGTCCGTCGGCTTTAAGAACGTAGGGGGGGGCGAGCGTTTTAAGGAATTCTTGGGCTAAGTTTTTTTCGACAAGTGTAAACGTTTTATACGTGGCCGTGGGAATTCCATGCTTCTGCATAAATGCTTTGGCAAAATCCTTGCTTCCCTCAAGCATAGCCCCTAGTTTTCGTGGCCCAATTACCGGAATATGGTTTACCAAGGTATCTTCTGCAAAAGAATCGCTTAATCCCCGAACCAGAGGTTCCTCGGGGCCCACCACAATTAGGTTGATTTGCTTGTCAACGGTAATTCGCTTAATGGTGTCAAAGTCGAGCGGATTAACCGACAGATTTTCTCCAAGTTGGGCGGTTCCCGGGTTTCCGGGTGCAATGTAAAGTTTGTTGAGACCAGGACTTTGGCAAAGCTTCCAGGCAATCGCATGTTCGCGTCCGCCAGAACCAATAAGAAGAACATTTATTCCGGACATGGCACCTAAATTTCTTTAGCGGCAAAGTTAACAATCGTTTTTAACAGGACAAGATTAAAAATGGTGGGTGGTTGCCAGAATTGTTTGAATTTCACGTTGTAATTTATGGGGCATCTGGGTAAATTTTCTATACTTTGTATCTAAATTAAAAGCTTTATGCGGCTATCCCTAAAAAATGAATTCTCGCTTTATGCTGTTATTGTTTTCTTTTTGGCACTCTATGGCTGGGGGGCAAATACCAATAGCACAATTGATGCCTGGGGTTATGCAGCTCAGGTTGCCAGCGGAAAG
The DNA here is from genome assembly GCA_050180015.1 of Bacteroidales bacterium. Taxonomy (GTDB): domain Bacteria; phylum Bacteroidota; class Bacteroidia; order Bacteroidales; family Tenuifilaceae; genus JBFXEO01. The sequence continues at coordinate 17,038 of JBFXEO010000023.1, forward strand.
GAGTTGTTTCAGCCACATCACCTACTTTATAACGTTTTAGGGTACTGCTGGGTTAATGCAATAAATTCGGTATTTAATTTTGATTGTTTGGTATTACTCAAATTTCTCAATGCGGCGTTTGCGGTGCTATGCCTGTTGGTGCTGTTAAATATTTTACGGTATATCGGCATCCAAAAACAGACTATTTTTTTACTGTTGATACTGGTTGGTGGGAGCTGGGGTATAATGCGATTTGCCACTGAGAACGAGGCTTACGTTGCTCCATTGCTGTTTTCTTTGCTCGGTAGCTTATTCTACCACAAAGGGGTTAAAGAAAATTCCACCAATTTTTTTGTGGCCGGACTGCTGGCCGCGGTTGCTACGCTTTTTCACCAGGTGATGTTTTTCTGGTGGTTTGGCTTGCTGCTTGGGCTTTTCTATCGGCGTAAAATCAGAGAGTTAACGCTGTACATATTTCCGGCTATAGCGGTGCCCATTATTTACTCTGCTGTAGTTTACCATCTTTACGGCACGTTCAGCATCAATTTGCTTTTCCGCTTTACATTCTCCGATTACTACAGCGGGGCGGCCAACGTTGGGCTTGGCGGAAAGTCTATCCTGCTATTGGGTATAGGAATTATTCGATCTTTTATTCAGATACACGGCTATATCATCCATCTTTTTGCCCATAGTTTTTGGTGGTGGATATGTGGAATAATGGGCATTGTAATGATCTTATTGGGCAAATTCTGGCTCATCAAAAAAGCCAAAGCTACCGTTGGTTCCGTTTTCTTCTTCGGGGTTTATTCAACGATTTTAATTTTACAGGCGATGTTTGCCCTGCTTTCTGATGGGAATGCAGAATTTTTAGCGATGATCCCCTTGCTCGCCGCCATTCTGCTGTCATTAACTCAACCTATCAGCAACCGTGCTTTGGGATTCATTGCTTCCGGGATGTTGATTTGGAATGTTACGCTTGGCCTGATCCCCTTAAAGTATTTTACCCTTGATGGGAGCGAAATGGTAGTATCGCACATTCGAAGTAACAAAACGCCAGGCCAATCGGCATATATTCTACATAGTGTGCCAAGAATTGAAAACGAGCTTAATTACATTGGGCTTGGGGGTAAACCCATGCTTATAAAACCAACCGATTTGGTAAATGGATTAAGCGATAGTATTGCTAATCTTGTAAAGCAAGGATACGCTGTTTACACCGATGAATACCATCGGCCTGCAACGTTATCGCGGGAAACCATTGTGGGCGGTGATTCCCTGGATAACCGCGTTTTCGACAAATTTAGCAAAACACCCACGGACTCGGTAAGCACGATTACCGGATGGTACTACCTGTACCGTATCGAGTAGCGGCCTTACTCCCCAGGCAGCGCCCAGCTAATTCGGGGATGGTTGTTGTCGCCGAAAAAATCAAGATAGGTATAAATGGCATCGAAAATCTTGATGCACCCAGCGGGCCGGTTGCCAATGCAATGTAGCCTACTAAAACTATAATAGCTAGCCTAACCCTAATGTCAATACTACTTTGCAGTGTAAATAATATCAACCCGGTGGTCTTTACCAAATTCACGAAAGTAATAATTAGAATGGTTACCACTAAAAATATATTTTGGCGGAGCAGGTAACGCCATACACCCGCTAACCCACCGCTATTCAAGTAGTTTAAAAAACCCACCTCTCCCTTATTTTTTAAGCCCCAGAAGTTGGATAGATCGAATCGACCCGGATCGATAAAGAAACGTGCTACTCCTTTAAGGTGGAACCAAGAGTACCCCCAAAAATCTTTTTTGATAATTTCTTTCGATGATTTATTTAAGTAGCTAATCCTTTCAGGATAACTGCCCATTTCGGTGGTTTTAAGCAATTTAGCGTCCAGAACCGAATCCGCCATTTCGAACCCATAGCGCTGGGCATTAAAATAGTAGGTGTTATACTGTACCAGGTTAATTGTTTGAATACTCGAAAATTGCCGGCAATCAGTTCGTTTATAGTTCCAAAATGAGTAAGCCTGAATGATGATGACGGGTATAATACCCAGCAGCAATGGTTTTGCAGATTTTTCCCTGAATGTAAAGTAACCCATGAATACTAAGTTAGGGTATATAAACAGGTACATTACCGGCTTCGTTAGGGCCAGCAGGCCAATAAGAATATTAAAGTAGAGCAGGTACCGTACTGATTTTTTCAGTAGAAATTGGATTGCCGAGTAAAAAGTTAAAGCAAAGATGAACTGGAAAATGGTTTCGGCCATTATAAAGTTGGCGTAAATCATTTGTGCCGGCGAGAGGATTAACAGGGTTAAGGAGAGCAAGTCATAGTTTGTGTTATAGCCCAGCTGAATAAAAGAGTGCCGGATAATTACTATTGATAGAATTGAAATTATTGACTGGGTGATAATTATAAGAATATCCGAAGAAGTAAATGCTTTAAAAAACGCGATGAATAAGGGATAAACAGGAGGCCGTTTCGTGTAAAGGCTGTAATCGGTACTTTTGCCGGTATCGCCACAGTAAAAATTACCTGTGTTTAAAATATTGTCAGCCTCTGTTAAATACTCCTGCGAATCTACCAGGTATAAATTTTTGTTCGCTATCTGAACCGATAGGAATGCCAAATGTATCAGGATTAGCAAAAGTAAAAAGTAGTTGCTTCTCCAGCGAGATAATACCGTAAAGTTTTCCGGCATTTAGCGTCGTTTAAAATCTAGTAATCGCCGCCCTGGGTGTTGAAACTTCCCATTATAAAAACTTCCCTGGGCGTTACGCTAAGAACTGGTATGGGACTTTTACTGAGCATTTGCTGGGCATAGCTGCCCAGCACAAAATCGCTTAGCGCAACATTTTGTTCCGTCATAATGCTAACCAAATCGGCGTTTACATCCAACGCGTACTCAATGGTAATATCGGTAATGTTGTCGCCCCGCAGGCTGGCCGTTTGGAAGCGGATGTCGTGGTCTTTCAGGAAGTTGCAAACCTGCCGTGTGTACGCGTTAAGTTTTACGTCAATTTCGTCGGTTTGGAGGGTGGCCACTCCAATTACATGTACCTCGGCACCAAAGGTACGGGCAATTTCGGTAGTTACCGGAACTTTTTGGCGCGTGTCGGTAGAAATATCTATGGGAAGGATAATTTTTTGAATATCCCGGGGCATGGAGCCATGCCTTATGGTGATTACCGGGCAGTCCGTTGCCGATATAATGCGGAACGCGTTGCTGCCAATAAAAAATTCCTCGAAGCCCGACGCTCCATGGGTGGAGCAAATAATTACAGAATCATCGAAAGCGTGAGCCTGATTTACCACCTCGCGGTAAATTTTACCCTTTTTCACGATGTAGGTTAGCTTGGCACTTTCAAGCATTTTGGGGGAATACTCGGCAACCAGCTCATCGAACAAGCCTGTTGCATTTCTGTACTCTTCTTCAAACCGCCCGGGCGTAACATCCGTTGGATGCCTTTGCACGTACACCATTTGAATATCGCAGTTAAACCGGTTTGCAAAGGTAATGGCCAACCTTAGTCCGTTTACCGATTCCTTGGAAAAATCGATGGGAACAATTATATGCTTCATGGTGCTAAGATTCTGGTTAGGTATTAGCAAAACTACATTAAATTTAAAGAAATACACAAACATTTTTGCAGAATACTTTAGGAAACCGTTGTAAGTGAACGAGTGGCAGCATTATTCTCCAAAAAATTGTATAACGGTGTCTCTATATATCTATTTAACCATCAAGTTTTCCTTGAAAATAGTAAGCCGTAACCAGCCATAAACTTTTGCTATCAGGTAAAAAAACATCAACGTAATAACAATTGTGGCACCCGATGGTACATTCAGCCTGTAGGAAAATACAATGCCAAAGATTACGGAGATAAAGCTGATTGAGGCCGACATAAAAATTATCCGGCTAAACCGCTTGCTAAATAGGTTCGCAATGTTGGCGGGTATGGTATAGAGCGATATAAGAAGAACAATTCCTATGGCCCTAATGGAAAACACAATGGCCAGGGCAACCAGTACCTTTAAGGAATAGCCGATAAATTTTGCAGGAACATGTTGCGTTTGCGCGTAATCCTGATCGAACGCGATAAATAGAATAGGATTGTAGAATAGGCTAAAGAAAACAACCACGGCCAATGCCAAAATCAGTAACAGTTCAATGTCGAAATATGAAATGGTGAGTAT
>JBFXEO010000024.1:0-20646 GCA_050180015.1 Bacteroidales bacterium
GATAGCCATTGCTGGCATTGTCAATCAACTTACGAATCTTGGCTTTATCAACTTTGGGTAAAGTTGGTTTTTCGGGTGTTGGCTTTTGTGTGTGGTATATCTTTGAAAGAGCATTCCCGAATGTAACCTCGTCGGGGAAGTTGATACGTCCCTTGGCAATAAAATGGTCTATCTCATCCTTTACATTGATAACTGAAGGAAGGATCGGGAATATCGGCTTGCGGCACTCCTTCATTTTTTGATCTAGCAAGTCGTAAACATCGTAAACTGGGAATAATCCTGGACTTCCAAAGATCACGGCCATTGCATCGATATGGTCAAAATCCTTTTCGCAGGCATCAATAATATATCCAAGTTGCTCTGCGGTTCCGGTTGCCAGGAAATCAATTGGATTTGCTACCGATGAACCTGCAAATAGTTTTGTAAGCAGGTCTTTGGCTTTAGGGCCATCTATAGCAGGAACCTCTAGTCCGTTATTCGATAGTGAGTCGGTTAACATAACAGCTGGCCCGCCAGCGTGGGTAATAACTGCAATGTTTTTTCCTTTTAGTTCGGGATGCATAAAAATTGATGCCACGGTGGTTAGCTCATCTCTACCAGAGCAGCGCACAATGCCCGCTTTGCGGAAAAGTGCATCAACGGCAACATCGCTACTTGCCAGTGCGCCAGTATGGCTTGATGCTGCACGGCTACCAGCCGATGAACTACCGGCCTTAATGGCGGCAATTCTACAACCCTTACAGATTAGCGATGATGCGTGCTTTAGCAGTTTTTGTGGTTTGTTGATACTCTCAACGTATAGCAATTTTACCTTTGAACTTGTTGATGAATCGAACGATTCGTCTAGGTATTCAAGAACTTCTTCAACACCCATTTGTGCGCTGTTTCCAACCGAGAAAACGCTGTTAAAGGTTAGTCCTTTAGTCATACCCGATTCCATAATAAATACAGCGGTTGCACCTGATCCAGAAATGAAATCTACACCTTTTGAATCGAATTTAGGAATTGGAGTCGAGAATACTCCGGCATAGTGAGTATTCATCATGCCAATACAGTTGGGGCCGATAAGGCTTCCTCCAACACTGTTTATGGTATCAACAATTTGTTGTTCCAGTTTTGCGCCTTCTTCGCTCTCCTCGTGAAATCCTGCCGAAAGGATGATGAACCCACGAGTACCTTTCTCTTTTGCTAAAATGTCAACCGTTTGGGGACAAAATTTTGCTGCAATAGCAAGAATCGCCAAATCAACCTGGGGCAGTTCAGCAGCATCGCGGAACGACTTAATGCCTTGTATAGTGTCGAGCTTTGGGTTTACTAAGTAAAGTTCTCCGTCGAAATTATGATCGATAAGGTTTTTAAGAACTTTACCACCTGGTTTCTGAACATCGTCGGAGCCACCAACTACTACAATGCTTTTTGGGTTGAGGAGTTGCTTTGCTATCATATCGTTGATTTTTATTTTTGATATTTCCTAAATCGATTGCAAACGTATGGTAATTTAAGGAAAATTACAAGTTACAATTCGTAAGTTGTATTAATAAAATAGTAAATATTTTGGCTGATATTGGGGGGTTGGATTATATAAGCTTGAAAATATTGGGCATATAGTATCAATATTGTTTTTCCGGATAAACCGACCGCTGGCCTGCAGTAAAAAACTCCCTTTGCAATTAAGGGAGTTTTTCGGTTGATAAAATATTTAAGCTATTGCTTTATAATTCGTCGGGTCACAATTCCATTATTGACCACAATTTTTACAATGTAAATTCCCGAAGGTTTTTGGCTGATATTAACGGTGGTTTCGTCGGAAGTCTCGTAGTTGCTATACACCAATCTACCCGTAAGATCAAAAATCTGGATGGAGTATTTCCCTTCAGATGCAATGGTGAATTCACCCATGCTTGGATTTGGATATATTGCTACCGGTGAGGTACTGTTTGGGTCAATATACGTTGGGATTAATACCACATCAACCCTAACGTCCCTATCATCTATATCAAATGTGCCTGTGTAAGTATTATAGCCATTGTATTTTACCGTAAAGGGTATATCGTTGCCGAAAGGAATGTAGTCCACAATGGCGTAACCCGCTGGCTCGGTACTTACCGTGTCAATGCCTTCGACAATAATTTCGGCATTGGCCATTGGGCTGCCTTTACTGGTCACGTGGAATGTAGCGGTGTACCTTTCGGCTACAAGTTTAATTTGAATTGTGCTGTCGGAAACCAAGTTGATATTGGCAAAATTTTGTGCGTAGTTGTACTTATAGGTTGTTACATCTACATTGCTATCGCTAATTCCGGCGAAGGTTACTTTGCCTTCGTTATCGGTATATTTCCATCCATATCCGGGTACGGCTACCTCGGCATCACTTAAGTATTCGTCCTTTTCGTTTAGAACTTCAATGGTAAGATTGTGCGTTGTAGCAGCCGTAAGGGTAATGTTTATGAGCGTATCTTTTCCTTCGTGATCTAAGAATCCCCAATCATACTTTTCGTAGCCCGAGGCCATAACGTGGTAGCTGTAAAAGTTGGGGGCAAGCAGCAAGCTATCCGTTCCGTTACTGTCCGTTACCAGCAGTGAATCTTCCAGCAAAATTTCTGCGCCAGCAATGGGCTCATCGCTTTCGTTGGCAACATGGAATTTTACCCAGTAGGGTTTTTCGAGGGTAATATTGATGAACAAATCCTGGTAAAAAACCCTAAAGTCGCTATTTACCTGCGCTAAACCCTCGGCATTAATTTGGTAGCTATAATTCCCGTTGCCGAGCGATATACCCGCAACGCCGTACTCATCTGTTGTTAGGGTTGAATCCAGTTCCGGTATATAAATTTTGATATCGGGTATTACCTCACCATCATTATTTTTAACCGTGAAGGTTACTTTCGGGTTTTGTTCGGGTTCCTCCATTGTTAACCGTAGGGCTACATTGCCAATGGTGGGGTTGGCCATGCGTTCAATGCTCGACTGGTTTACTTTCCAGAACGATCCCTCTTTCTCCCCATCGTACCCCATTCCCAGCGATGTTGTTCCCGTTTGGGTAACAGTAACCAGGTAGCTATATCCGTGTGTGCAAAAAACGGGATCGTTGAGCTGATAGTTTACGGTTGCACTGGAATTATCCTCAGTTTTGGTGAAATAATCGGTGTACAATGTTTTACTGATAGTGTTGTCAATGGGGTTCAACTCGTGAATTTGAACGTGAAATTTGAACGGTGTGAATCCGGAGGTACTGAAGTATGGCCATTCAATTTGAATTCCGCTGATAAAGGCATCTTTGGCTACCGTATAAACGTTACCAAATTCCTGATTCATACCCAATGAAAATCCACCGGCTACGCCATAATCGGTGGCAAAAAGTATATTGCTGTACGAAAATTCCACGGAATCGCTGTTGTTCTCCTCGTTCACATCCTGTTCAGCAGAAGACTGGAACAGAATTTTATAATCGCCCGCAGCGGTCAATGTAATTTTATCGGGCAGCTTTATGCTTTTGGTTTCACCTTCGGCAATGGTATCGGTAATTTGTAGCGATGAGTTAAAATTGGGGAGCTGGGTGGAGGTTACTTCTACCGTTGCGGTATCTTCTAAAGTTGATCCTTGGTTTAAAATTTTGGCCTTTAGGTCGAGTGACAAACTATCGTAAAGGAAATGTGGCTGAGACGAGTAGCTGAAAGGAATTGCTGAAATGGAGAGATCGGGATCCTCATTATCTGTAACCGTGAAATTATCAACGGCCAGCTGCGTGCCTTTGTTTTCGTTGAGTTCATTTGTATAAACAAGGGCTATTCTGATATTCTTTCCTGCAAATTTACTGAGCGGTATTACAACCCTACTGTTGAACTGGTTGCTAATGCTTGTTGTGTCGTAATCGCCCCATGATTTTAATGAGTCGATGGTGTGACTGTCCACATCATAAATAAATACATCGAAGTGGGTGACATATCCCTGTGCGTAGTTGCTGTAGTACCATAGCCAGAACTTAAGGTAGAGTGTTGTTTCGGGCGGTACGGCTATGGTATCCTTTCTAATTAACCATGTTGCATCCTTGGAGTTGTACGAGATGGCAACAGACTGACTGCCGCTGAAAATATAGGTTGATCCGTTTCCGTTAAAGCTTGATGGTTTGCATAAAAACCATTTTGGATCGGTGGCATCGTAAAGTTCATCGAAATTTAGCGATGTGCCTCTTTTGATTTCCCAGCTGTTGGTTAAAACATAGTCTGTTCCTTCAAAATCATCAAAAATTTTACCTTGGCTGGAGCTTGTATAGGCTTTAGCGCTGCTGGCCGGTTTAACCCTGGTAATACTGTAGTTCGATTTATCTCCGAATGGCATACGTTCGGGTTGTGCAAATAGTGAATTGGCAATTCCAACGGTCAGTAATCCAATTAGTAAACTTTTTTTCATGCTTCCTGTTTTTTGATTTCTGAGTATTATCAAATTTAAAAAATAGAACGGATGGCTATTATACGGAAATATTAAATAAAGGTAACCAAAATTAAAATAATATCGAAACTTGAGTCAAGTTAACACGGGGGGGCGGTGTATAATGCCATCAAAAGAGTTGCTCGCTGGGCTTGCCGAAGGGGTGCGAGTTCAACGAGATTATTCTATTTGCTCACTAATTGTCGATAATGCCCACGCCTTTCCTTTGTGCGAGTTCAACGAGATTATTCTATTTGCAGGCTAAACTGCTAAAATTTCCTGATCTACCGTTTCTTGTTTTCTTTGGGTATTTTCGTTGATGGCGACATTTTTAGCCAGGATCTCGGAAATATCCTGGATGGGAACATCGCTTTGGGCTGCATTGAAAGTTTTTTTACAGAGCGGACATGCCGTAGCCACAACATCGGTTGTAGCATCGGAAATTTGCCTAATGGTTGATGCTGCAATGGCTTTTTTTTGCTCTGCCGATATGTTTGAAATTCCCAAGCTTCCCCCGCAGCAAAGCGAGTTGCTCCGTGTTTGATTTCCGGTTTCCGTTAAGTTTCCAATTTTAGCCAGTAGTTCACGGGGTTCTTCGGTAACTTTTAGCCCTCTGCTTAGCTCACACGGATCGTGATAAGCTATATTCTGATTGGTTTTGCCGAAAGAGAGCTTGTTTTCGTTGACTAGTTGTAGCAAAAATTGGCTATGATGCAAGACGGGAATGTTCAGGTGGTAATTCTGCTTGAATTCGCGGGCACAAATGGGGCATGTTGTAACAAGTACCTCGGCCCCGGAGTTATGTATCAATGAGTTGTTTTTATCGATGAGTTGTTTTGCGGCGTTGGCCTGTCCGGCCAGGTGGAGGGGTCTTCCACAGCATATACTTCCATCTCTGTCGATGAATGTATAGTCAACTTTGGCTGTATCAAAAAGTTTTAATGTCGATTTTATGGCAGAGGGGGTAAGGTGCCCCATGCAACCGGCAAAGAAAGCAATTTTGGCTTTGGGGTAGCTGTAGCCACTCAGGTAAGCGTAGCTATTTTTGCCAAAGGGTTGATACCTTTTCCGATCGTTAGTTCTAATTTTTGTTATCTCGATGCCCACAGGGCAGGCCTCTACGCATCGCATACACATCATGCACGTTTCGCGTAGCCGTTGGTTGGGCTGGCTGTAACGTAAATCCCTGATGAAGTATGCGGGTTGGGTGTCGTTAATGTTAAGATCGGTGCTGAGCTGACAGGAATCGATGCAAATTCCGCAACGCGAGCAGGCATTTGTTTCAAGTTTTGTGAATGTTGAGTGGGCTTCTTTTTCCTTAACGCCGTACTTTCGTAAAAATATTAACAGTATTTCTGCGGGTATGTGCATGTAGCGGGAGAAAGGCAGGGTTACAAAGAATAACCCCAGCGAAATGGAGTATGCCCACCACGCCGGATAGTATAGCTGGTCGAGAGGTAAATTGTAAATTACCTGCTGGCCCAAGAAATTGGTAAAAAAGTGACCAGTATTGTAGAGTCCGGCTGTTACGCTTTCGGCCAGTATTCGGAGCGGAAAAATAAACCATAGCGAGGTAAGCGCAATCCTATCAATAAGAATATGCTTGGTTGTTTTCCGCATCCCCAGAAATTTACTTTTTATTCGTTTGAAAAATGCCAGGCCAATTCCCGAGATAACTAGGAGTAAGAAAAAATCCATTAGGAATGTGAAAATCTCTTCGTACTCACGTAATGGCGATAGGTCGTGCCGGAAAAATTCGAAGAAAATAGGGTAGTAGGGTGGGTTTATTTTGCCATGCGGATAAAGCCTCGACTCCATATTGCCCAGTACAATTAGCATAAACCAGCCGAAGGCAAGGCTCATGTGCATGTATCCGAGCAACGCATTCTTTCTAAAAATTTTACGATGAAGCAGGCTTTCCATGATCGATTCCCAAATAGCTTTAACGGTACGGAGGGAGAATAGGCGCTTCCATACTATTTTTTGCTCACGGCTCGATAACCTGATAATCCAGTAAGTCCACATTCCAACAATGTAGAGGATTACGAAGGTTAACCCGATGGAAAAGGGTAGGACAAAGGGATGGAACTTCATACTTTAAAAATTTATGCTAGCATTACGAATTAACTTTACAATGTTTCGGGTGTTGACATCGCGAGGGCAAACCAATGTGCACTTCCCGCAAAGCATACATTTTTCGGATTCTGCAATGGCTTCCTCAATTTCGCCCCTGCGAATACTGTGGCACATCTCCCTAAAGCTGAAATTGGTGAATTTTCCGGCAGTACAGGTGGCCGAACAACTTCCGCAGGCAATACACATTATGAAAGTGCTGTCCTGTTCTGCAATCCACTCACCTAGTTTGAGGTTAGCCCTGTCCAAATCGTGAATTTTTATTTCTAAAGGGGCGTATCCAAAATCAACCATAACACATTATTTACTTAGATACCTGTGAATCTCAATTGCTGCAGAACGGGCAGCGTTTATTGAGTCTGTAATATTGTTAGGCCCTGTACAGGCACCGGCAACAAAAACGCCCTCGGTTGAGGTATTTACGGGGTCTAGGTGATAGTCATTTATGCCGATGAAGCCGTCGCGGTTGGGCTTTAAGCCTATGCCGGCGATAAGCTCCGCCGTACCAATTGCCGGTGACATGCCAACCATGAGTACAACCATATCAACAGACATTTTTAGCGGTTTGGATGAGAGGGTATCCTCCGTTTTGATTAATACCCTGCCACCATCCAGCTCGCTTGCCTCCGATAGCCGGCCACGAATAAAGTTGATTCCCTTTTGCTGGGCTTCTTTATATAAATCCTCGTATCCGGGACCAAACATCCTTAAGTCCATGTATAAGCAGACAATCTCCGCACTGGGAATGGCTTCTTTTACTTCAATGGCCTGTTTTACGGCGGTTACACAGCAAACCTTTGAGCAGTATGTTCTGTTTACCTTTTCGTCGCGGCTGCCAACACAGTGAATAAATGCAACCTTCTGTGGCGTTTTCCCGCTTTTCATTGCTGGTTTTCCCCCTGTTTTGAACATTTCCTCAAGTTCAGCAGAGGTTACTACATTTTCATATATACCATAGCCATACTCTTCTTTTTTTTCTGCGGGGAAAAGTTCAAAGCCTGTTGATAGAAGCAACGCATCGGCCTCAAAGGTTTTTCCTTTTGCTTCTAGTTTAAATTTGCCATTATCCTTGGATATTGCGGTAACAGCCGTAGAAAGAAGGATAGCGGGGTTTCCGTTGAGGTGAGATTTTAAAATATTTATGACCTCGCCGGAATGCCTCCGATTTGGGAAAAGCCTATCCCATTGGGCTGCATTGCCGCCAGGTTGATTCTTTTTCTCGAATATTGTTACGTTGTGGCCCAACTCTGCCAGCTTATTGGCGGCCTCGAGCCCGGCTACCCCACCGCCTATTATTGCTATATCTTTACCCATATATGTTAGTGTTTGGTTGTTCGCTGATAAATGTTAAATGGTAAAAGTTGAAGGGTTGAAAAACTAGTGACAGCTATTATTTTCCCTTGTCTTTCTTTTAACGTTTAACTTTTTATTTTTCACGTCTGTTATACTTCAAACTTAATATGATTGGGTTTTTCGGGCAGTCCTAAATCCTCGCCGTTGGGCCCTTTGAATTTTTGTGATGGATCGTACGCTATGCCCATTTTCTTTAGCAATGGCTCCACGTCGGTTTGGTGCATTTGCATGCCCATTTCCCATGGATCGAAACCAAGCACCAATCCGGCAACCTCTTCGTAGGTAAGAACAGGAATTCCTTCTCCGTTTTCGCCATAAGTTTTATGTTCCATTTCGGATAGCGCATACTGCCAACGATCCATGAAATAGTTACAGCCGGGACAGTTTGTAATTATGAAATCGGGCTTAAAGGGCTCCATCGATTCAAATTTCTTTTTTGATGCAGCGATGGAATACCCCCTGTTTGCCTGCACAAAGTACTGACGGAACCCGAAACCGCAGCAATGTCTGCGTTCCGGATAGTCTATAACTTCCCCGCCAAACGCTTCAATCAAACCGGCAAGTACCTGTGGGTACTCAGCTCCACCAACGCCTTTGCTTGGAAACATTTTGGCGTAATGGCAGCCAATATGGTCAACAACTTTTAGCGGTTCTCCGGTTTCCTTGTTTATTAAGCGATATTTTGCCTTTGCAGCAATCTCATCCCTAAATTTAAACAGGACATCGCTGGTGTGGGCCAAATTTTTTGGATCTTCAAACTCTCGGCCAGTTGCCTTTTTTAGGTAATTCCGGGTGTTCTCTTTTTCCTCGGGGAAATGGTGCCATGTTTCAAGAATCTCGGTATAAATTCCGAACGATGTTACACACGATGGGTTGTAATTCTCGTAGCCTTTTTCGCGCATCAATGCAAAGTTCCGCGCAACAACAGTTTGAATGGTAGGAAACGGAACAACCTCGGTATGGTAGCCTATCCCGGTACATGTTGTATGGTCGGCATTCTCGTAAACATCCTTACCCAGAACATCGCGTAGTATTTTGAGATAAGTGCTATCGCTGCCGGGAAAAAAGGTTTGCCGAATGCAGCTGCGGACAAAGTAATACTTATCGTCGGCAATTTCCTTTTGATAATCGCTCCAAATACGTTTTTTGCCTTCCTTTTTCATTGCAGAGTTACATGTTGTTTGTGCAGAGTTACTTTCTGCTATGTTCCTTGGGGTTGTTTTTCGTATAAACTTCACGGAAGTAGGTCGATTTTTTATCGGTTGGTTCACCGGTATTTAGTCCCATTTCATTTGCTTTCCGGGCGGAATCTTCTTCAATTTTATTGAACCAGTCCAGTCCCCCGGTTACCTCGAATATTTTTTCGAGTTCATCTAGGTTTTCCTGGGGTATTTTCCGCATGGCACCAGGCCCTGATCCGTTGTAATTTGCTCCAACTTTGGCTAGCACCTTTTCCCTGTTATCGCGAACCCATTGCCAAACCGGGCCGAGTTCCGGAAACATTCCGAGTTCGGTATGATCAAAGTGAACGCAGTAGCCCGTTTCCAGTATGGAGTTTCCCAGCATTCGTTTGAGCGACAGCTGCTGACGGCCTTTCTCCGATTCAACAAATAGCCCTGTTTCTATGGATAGACCTCGGAGTGCCTGTATTATTAAACCCGGAGCGTTATTTCGCGGACAACGGGTCTTGCAGCTCATACACTCACCGCAGTACCATATAGTTTCACCTTTTAGTAAATTCTCAATAACCTCATCGTCGTGGGTTTGAACGAGGTTGGCAATGCTTCGCGGTTCGTAATCGTAAACTTCTGCTGCAGGGCAGATGGCAGTGCATGTTCCGCAGTTTATACACCCGTTAATTCCTTCAACAAACCGTACATCGCTGTTAAGCTTATCGAATAGTTTTCCCATTACTTGAATAGTTTATGCCGTATGCAGTGTAAGCTGCTATTAATGTTATAACATTAACAAGCAAATGTAAAAATTTATATGGTTTTAGAAATTGTCTGAATTCATTATCGGTTTGTTATTTATCAACTTTAAACACAATAAATTGAACAGTAGGTTTTTAGGCCTATAATTTTAAGTGATTCTAAGTTGCGGTAATGTGTTTCGTGGTTAGTATTTGGTTCAGCTTGTTCAGCGTTAAAAGTGTTTTGGAGTAAAAACCTGGGGTTCGATCTGCGAGCAGCGAGCAACGAACAACCGATTTTTTTCTATTTTTGAGAAAAAATCAATTTATGCTAAACGTTTCCGATGCCATTCTGGGGCGGGCAATTGTCCATTTTATTGGTTCTGTGGAATCGGACGAGCTGGTTTTGTCCGCTAAGGAGTTGGATATATCCAACGAACTTCTGAATAATCTTTTGCGCGATTACTTTTTAAATAACTTTAAAAGTATTGGTTTCTATTCCTTTGCCCACGATAGTTCGCTCGAGTTAAACGAGATGTACTCTTACTGCTCTTCTTTTTTCGATGGAGCAAAAGATTTTGTTTCTGTGTCCAAATTAATAGCGGGATACCTAAAACATGTTTCTACTCACCCAAACATCAAGGAGGGGGAGCTGTACGTTGTAGAGTTGCACGATTGCATGGTTGATGGAGAAATTGCCGATGCTATAGGCATCTTTAAGTCGGAAACGAAGGATCGGTTTTTGAAAATAAATCGTACCGGCGGAGAATTGAGTGTTACCTGTGAATTTGGAGCTAATCCAAAGCGGTTGGATAAGGGATGTATTGTTTTTAGCACCGAGAGGGATTTGGGCTATAAAATCGGCATAATTGATAATACCAATCGTGACGAGGCTAAGTACTGGATCAACGATTTTCTCCGTGTGAAAATGCGCAACGACGATTTCTATCAAACCAGGACTGCCCTGAATCTTTGTAAAGGCTTTGTTCATGATGTTATAAACCCGCAGAATAGCTTTGCCAAGCTGGAACAGGCCGAAATGCTGGCTAAAGCTCGCGATTTTTTTAAAACAAACGAGACATTTGCCCAGGATGACTTTGAGAACGATGTAATTGCAGAACCCGATGCAATTGAGGCTTTCCGTGAATACAAGAAGAGCTATGAGTCCGAGATGGGGTACAATATCCCCGATGAGTTTAAAATATCGGTTGATGCAACCAGGCAGGCCGGCAAGTTTTTTAAAAGTGTCATAAAGCTCGATAAGTATTTTCATATTTACATCCACGGCGACAGGGAAAGGGTGGAAAAGGGGTTTGATAGGGAAAGAAACCTGAACTTCTATAAACTTTACTTTGAAAAGGAGAGTTAGTAAGAATCAACGTAGAATTTAGCCGCGATGGACGAGTCCGAATTTATTAAGCAGGTTTCATCGGTTGAATCAGCGTCAGCCAAAGTTGCAGGCGATTTTATGCTTGAAGTTGGAAACTCGCGTAACAATTATACCGTTTTATTTGATGTAAGAAATGTCGCCAGCACTCAATTCGTTATTTCGCCGTATAATCAAAGCTGCTTGCAGGTCAACTTCAATCAGGGTGGGATTATTATTACTCCCGACGATTTTGTGTTCGATGTGCCACAGGATGAGTTTATCAATGTTTCCAACTTACCCGGCTTAGTTTCAATTCGAGAAATGATTCATGGATTGCAGCAGTATTTCATCAACCCAAATCCCAATGGCAATATCGACTTGAATAGCGGATTATACTTTTCCCATTACTACATAGTAAAAAGTGCCTTTCGCAAAGGTTTCCCGGTTGATATGTATGTGCAAAGGTTAAAGGAGATAGGCGAGGAGAACGATTTTTGGGGACTTGGCCCTTTAGAATTATTCAACCCCTAACATGACAGGTGTAATTTAATTTTAGGTGCTATTTTTATTGGAGCAGTTTGAACTGAAAAATATGAAAACAGATGAGGGCTTAAAAAGGGAGATAGGCACGCTGGGGCTTACTGCAAACATTATAATCCTGGTTGTAGGTTCGGGAATTTTTGTTTTACCGGCTATGGTAAGTGAGGGCTTGGGCTCGGCAGGAATACTTGCATACTTATTCTGTGGATTTCTCATTACCCTAATCATGCTTTGCTTTGCCGAGGCAGGAAGTAAAATAACGGTAACCGGGGGAGCCTATGCCTACATCGAAGCCGCATTTGGACAATATTTTGGTTTTTTGACCACAAACCTGTTGATATTTGGAACATCTCTTATGGCAACGGCTGCAGTTGCCAACGCGCTGGTTAATACCTTGGCGTATTTAATGCCGATATTCCATGAAACATATTTTAGGATTGGTTTTCTGGTTGTGATATTTACCGGTTTGGCCACTGTCAATGTTATTGGAGTTAAAAAAGGTATCACGTTAATAAAGTTTACCACAATAGCGAAACTTTTACCCTTGTTGCTTTTGGTTTTGTGGGGATCGACCAAGGTATCGCCCTCGAATTTGGCATGGCAGAATGTTCCAGCTGTAGGCGATATTGCTAAAATTTCATTGCTTCTCTTTTTTGCTTTTCAGGGTGCCGAAAGTAGTTTAAGCGTTGGTGGCGAGGTGAAAAATCCACGAAAAACTGTGCCTAAAGGTATCTTAATAGGCTTCCTTGTAATTCTAATTCTCTATATATCCATCCAGCTGGTAGCGCAGGGAGTGCTTGGCGATTCTTTTTCAAGCTTTAAGGATGCTCCGTTGGCCGAGGTGGCCAAACGCGTCATGGGGCCATTTGGCGTAACGTTAATGATACTGGGTGCCGCAATATCGATGTTTGGATATTTAAGTGGCGATACGTTGAATATGCCCCGCGTTCTATTTCGGTCGGCTAAGGACATGATAATTCCCATTAAACCATTATCGAAGGTTCACCCTAAGTTTGCAACCCCATACATAGCAGTTATTACCTACACTGGCCTGGGTTGTTTTTTTGCCATTACAGGCGAATTTAGGCAGCTGGCAATTCTTTCATCTTCGTCTGTTTTGTTGGTTTACCTAGGTGTAGCGTTATCTGTTTTAAAGTTGAGGTCGCACGAAAAAACAGATCAAAAAACATTCAGGATACCGGGAGGGTTTATTGTTCCAATTCTTTCGGTTATTACAATACTCTGGTTCTTATCAAGTTTGACAAATCAGGAAAAAATAGGAATATTGGTTGCCTTGGCAATTCTAAGTCTGATATACTTTTTACTAAAGTTGGTAAAAAAATTATCCCCTTAGATTATCTTGAACCTTATCATTTTTATTTTTCGTGTTTTAACGGATTAACAATAATTTTAACCGATCTATTGAGAATTATTGAAGGCAAAATAAAATGGGTATAGCTATAAATCCGCAAATGGAGAAAACCTGGAAAGAGGCGCTGGCAGAAGAATTCCGAAAGGAGTATTTTGTAAAGTTGAAAGAATTTTTGGTTGATGAAAGACAAAAGTATTCTGTTTACCCGCCGGGTTCAATGATTTTTTCCGCATTTAACCTTACTCCATTTAATAGGGTTAAAGTTGTACTGCTTGGTCAGGATCCCTATCATGGAGCGGGACAGGCACATGGATTGTGTTTTTCGGTTCCATTTGGAATTCAGCCCCCCCCTTCGTTGATGAATATTTTTAAAGAGTTGCACGATGATTTGGAAATTCCCATATCCAGGCATGGAAACCTGGAAAAATGGGCCAGGCAGGGCGTTCTGCTGCTGAATGCTACCCTAACGGTTAGGGCAAACCAAGCTGGCTCGCATCAACAAAAAGGGTGGGAAACCTTTACTGATAGGGCTATTTCAGAGCTATCGCGACAATGCAGCGGTTTGGTATTTATTCTTTGGGGCGTTTACGCACAGGCAAAAGTTCAACTTATCGATAGGCAGAAACATTATATTCTAAAGGCACCACACCCCTCGCCATTTTCGGCGGCTAGGGGCTTTTTGGGGTGCAAACATTTTTCTAAAACGAATGAAATTTTAAAATCGCTGGGGAAAGAGCCCATAGATTGGAGCGTTGATTAAACTCCTAGTAGGTTCCTAAACCCCTGCGTTCGATTTCGTTGATGTAGAATTTTCGTATTTCTTTAGCACGCTCTAAATCCATTTTCTGGTCGTATATTCTGACAATATCCTGTGGCCCATTAATGGTCCACAGGTAACCAAGTGCGGCATCGAAGAAGTTATTGCTCAGGTTATTTTTTACCGATTTGGTAGTATCCTTAAAATCTTCCCAGGTGAGCGGGGCGGGAATATCAAAGTAGCATTTGTTTTCGCCCGCTAAATCAATGTAAATACCCTCATCAAACCTATCAAGCAGAAATGTTTTATCAATGGTTATCAGTGCTACGCTGTTAATTGGTTTGCTCCGGCGGAAATCAATTCCATGAGCCGTTAATTTCTCCTGAATGATAGGTATTTCCTCAAAGCATTTAAGGTTTTTTATTCTGATGCAGTAGTATCTATGCCCGTCAATATCTAAGTACCCGTAAGTGCCGTTACATTTATGGTTTCCGGCCTTGCTAATTTTACGGAGCGTACGGGCTAGCACCATTTGATTGTACTCTCGTACAAGGATTAGGAATATTGACCGGGGCAAAACATCGTTGGGTATATTTTTACCGTAGTAACCGGGGTATGGCTCGTAGTTCTCGAGAACCATGGAGTTGGAGTATATTTTTTCTGATAGCGACTTAACTTTTTCCTCCTTAATCATTACACCCCTGGTTTCCAGTATTTTTGCCAATGTATCCATAACTTTTTTTGATCAAGTTAAGATATTTTTGATATTTTGTCAAGCCATGCAAACCTTAACAAAACGAAGAATGGGGCACCCCCCATTTCAATTCGTTCGCTTTTTAATCCAGCAGCACTATTGATGTATGCGTGTAGAGTTAGTAGAATTATTGGTTCATTTCATTGCATCAGCCGTGAAGTAGGATATAACAGAAATAAGGTTTTGCGATTGGGTTGTTGATGTAAACGGGGCACTTCCCAAACTTTGGACAACTCATCAAATTTTTTATTTCTACTGAAGTTTGATTCAACACCATTGCAACATCAATATAGCTCCAGATTGTGCAATACAAATTTGTTGCTGGATGTTACCGGTTTTTTTTGACGATATAATCGTTGAAAATATTTTGCATCGATCGGTAAATATTTTCCCTGGCATCGCGGTTAATTCTTCCCATCTGGTTTATTATCTGCCTGATAATATCTCTATGGGTATCCTTTTCGTGGGAACATTTTCGGGTTTCACCCGGGAATTTTTTTGCGTATGCATACTTTTCGAGGTCCTTGTTCAGGCAGGTTGACAATGGCCTGATTAGTTTAACTTCGCCCTCGAACATGGATAGGAGAGGAGGAATGGAGCTGATGGAGGAGTGGTTAATCATGTTCATCAGCAGCGTTTCAATGGCATCATCCAGATGGTGTCCCAGGGCCAGCTTGTTACATTGCTGCTCCTTGGTGGTGGTAAACAGCATTTTTCGTCGTTTCCAGCTGCATATAAAACATGCCGGTTTCCGGTCGTTGGGGTTGTACTCCACGGCTATCTGCCGGAGGTGGAAGAAAACGTTGTTTGTGGAGCAAACATTTTGCATGTATTCAATATTTGCCCTGTAGTCCATATCGGTAGCCATTACATGGCAGGCGTGTAGCTCAAAGTTTATGGGCAGCATTTTTCGGCGGCTAATTAGCAAATCGAGTAGGGAGTAACTGTCCTTCCCGCCCGATAGCCCAACCATAACCCTATCGCCATCCTCAATCAGGTTATAGCCATAAATGGTTTTGTTTACCTTACTTTCAAGTTTTTTAACGATATACGGGGTAGCCAATTTTACTACGATAGTTTGCAAAAATAGCACGAAATAGTAATTTTATTCAAAACATTTTGCAAATGTCAACATTTGTTATTGCCGATATACACGGTTGTGTTAAAACCTTGAGGGGTTTAGTGGAAGATCGGCTAAAAGTTAATGTTTTTGATAACCTTTATTTTCTGGGTGATTATATTGACAGGGGCCCCGATAGTGCGGGTGTGATCGATTATATAGCTGGGCTCCAGGATTTGGGTTGCAACGTTACCTGCCTCATGGGAAATCACGAGCATTTGTTGCTAAACTCAATGCATAGCAATTCGGCATTCAGGCTATGGATGATAAATTCGGGCAAGGAAACGTTGAAGAGCTATGGCATTAAGTCAACCCTTGGGTTGAATATTTTGAGGAGCCTGCCCCCAAGACACCTCGCTTTCTTAAAAGGGCTGAAATATTATAGCATTGTGAATAACCGGTTTATTCTTGTTCATGGAGGATTGAATTACAATATGCCGGATCCGTTTTCCGGTGTTGAAGCGTTGCTCTGGAATAGGCCCAAACTGGTTCCCGATGGCTTTATGCCCGGTTTTACCATTATTCACGGGCATACCCCAACGCCAGTCGATCAAATTAACGCTAACTTACACTTAAAGGGAACCCGGTTGGTGGGGTTAGACGCAGGCTGTGTGTATAAAGGGCTTATTCCCGGTACCGGGTTTCTGGTTGCACTGAACCTCGACGACTGGACGTTGGAGGCGATTGAATGTATGGATTGACCCACCTGTTTAATAGAATGCCGTTTAGTTAAGTAACTTGACCTATGCTATCAGGTTGTTTCAACAAACTCAACCGTTACATTCTCTGTAAAAGTTTTTTACTTATTGTAAATAAAACGTTTTATTTTTTGTGTAGGGGTTTTTTCGAATGGCTCATGCTGCTCCACCACAGCATTAAGTCTGGCAAAACGGGCAACTTTTGAGTTTACAAACCTCATGATTTCATCCATTATATGCCTAGACTTTTCCTCGGCACTATGCTGCCAATCCCTGGCAGAATGCTTCAACTCTTCGTAGTAACCCTCCACCAACTCCTTGTTCAGGTGAACTTTGGCAACAAGCCTACCTTTTGTTTCATAAACCATGGATTCCTGAACAAATTTATTCTTGTTGATTAACTCCTCTATTTCTTCAGGGTAAATGTTTTCGCCCGATGCGCTTAAGATCATATTTTTAGAACGCCCCTTAATATACAGAAAACCGTCGGAATCTATATTTCCCAGGTCACCGGTACGGAGCCATCCATCAAGGAAAACACTCTCGGTTATTTCTGGATCCTTATAGTAACCAACCATAACGTTGGAACCCCTTGTAAGTATTTCGCCCTCTCCATTTTCCGGATTTGGGTTATGAATCATCAATTCCTGTCCGGGCAGGCTAAATCCTGCCGATCGGAAACGGACCAACCGGGGAGATGAACCGGTCAGCAACGGAGCGGTTTCGGTCATTCCATAGCCTATGGAGTAAGGGAATTTTCCCTCGTAAAGGAACCGCTCTACCTCGTAATCCAGTTTAGCTCCACCAACTCCAAAAAAGTGAAGTTTACCCCCAAATACCTTTTTTAGCTTGTGAGCCGCTATTCGGTGCATCAGCTTACGCGTAACCGAAAAGTTGTAAAGGAGCCGCTTAGGTGATGACGATGTTAACTCGGGCTTAATTTTACCCCGGTATATTTTTTCAATTACCAGCGGAACGGAGAGTATCATGGTCGGCCTAACCTTTTCCATGGCGGGAATAAGTACAGAGGCTGTTGGGGGCTTATCGAGGTAGTAAACAGCTGCGCCCGTTGCCATTGGTATTAAAAATCCAATGGTACACTCGTATGTGTGCGATAATGGCAGAATTGAAAGAAGTTTATCTGTTTCCGTAACATTCTGGATCATTAAGGTTGACAAAATGTTGGATACGATATTCTTATGCGACAGCATTACACCTTTTGGACGACCCGTTGTTCCCGATGTGTAGATTATTGCAGCCAAATCATCTTCCGTTGGATTCGGGAACTCACAATCGCAGTAATCTACATTCACTATGGTTGATGGAGTTGTATAGCCTAATGATGGATCGATTTGGGCCGATTGCTCATCAATTGCTTCCAGCGTATTCAGCAGAATAAAAACATCTACGCCTCTTATGCCTTTGAGGTTTAGCTGGTTAAATATTTTGGCAGATACAAATACCACCTTCGATTCGCTATGGTTCACTATGCTCTCCATTTCCTCGCTCGAGAAATCTGGAAGAATGGGAACTACAACTGCCCCGATAGTGGTAATGGCAAAGTAGGATATACCCCAGTTTGGACTATTTTCGCCAATTAATGCAACCTTATCGCCTTTTTGTATGCCCAGCGTATTGAGTAAACCAGAAACGTTCCTCACCAGAATCGCCATATCGGCATAAGAAATTGCCTCGTCACCTACAAAAGCCAGAGCCGGACGATTAGAATAGGCCATCCGCGAACGGGAAAAAATATCACGGATAGTCAACATTTTCAATGAAATCATTCCTATAAGATTAAAAAACACCGCATGCCATACATCGAAACAGACCGCAAATGTATGCTATTAAAACATATTATTACCCTTTTTGTTCCAAATTATTTACCAACCGCGCATTTGAATACAGCTGCAACCGATTGTAATAAGGACTAATATTCTCACAAAAGGTTTATAGCTTACTCTGGCAAAACCGATTTTTGGTTTCCAAGTTGAGAGAATTTCTTATGCTTCAGCACAAAAAATTCAAACAGAATGCTTTTAGGGAATACTTGTGGAATTTCGCGGAGCTTCCGGAATGGTGAACTATGCCTGCAATGATTTAGCGCCGTAATACTTTTCAGGTAATGACAATGCGCCTTGCACACCGATCCCGCGTAGTTAAACTTAAAACCTGCCAGATACGCCAGGGCAGAGAGCCAATCCAGCAGGATTCTTACAAACAATACCAAAAACAGCTCTGTACTGTGTAGGTTTTTATGCAACATAAAAAGACTATTCCTATAGTTAAGGTAAAGCTTACGTGGGTTGTTATTGGGCAATGTACCTCCGCCAACATGAAAAACCTTTGATTCCGGAATTGACCAAACTGTGTAACCATTGTTGATGAAACGCCAGCACAAATCAATCTCCTCCATGTGGGCAAAAAAGCGATTGTCGAGCCCACCCGTTCTTGAATAGGCTGATGAACGAACAAACATGCAGGCACCGCTGGCCCAAAAAACCTGCATTGCGCCGTTGTACTGATTTTGGTCAACCTCAACACTGGAAAGAACTCTGCCCCGACAAAACGGGTAGCCAAACCTATCGATGTAGCCACCCGCCGCGCCGGCATACTCAAAATAGCTGGTGCGTGAAAAATCCCGTATTTTAGGGGCGCAGGCGGCGGCAGCGGGATGCGAGTCCATGAAGGCAACCAGGGGAGTAAGCCAGCCTTCGGTAACCTCAACATCAGAGTTTAACAGAACAAAGTATTCCGAATTTATTTGCCGCAGGGCGCGGTTATACCCCTCGGCAAAGCCGTAATTTTGGGTCAGAGTAATTACATTAACCTCTTTAAAGCTGGTTTCTAGCAGTAATAATGAATCATCGGTTGACCCATTGTCCGCAACAAAGATGCCGGTACCGTTGTTTTGCGAATGACTTATTACACCGGGAAGGAATCTTTTTAAATAGCGACTACCATTCCAGTTCAGAATAACAACGGCTACCTTAAACTGCATCGTGTAAGGGTTGGTTTATACGTTTTCTTTGATGTTTCCATCGCCGATGCGACCATAACCAGTACTGCGGCGTTTCCTGTATTAAATGTTCCAACGCCCTAACATGCGACTCCGTTATATCGTAGGGCTTTGTATCTTTTGGACTCTCTACTAAAAGCTCAAACTCAACCTCGTAGTGTCCGCGGGAAACCTTGTACATATTACAGAAAAAAACGGGCTGGTTAGTTCTTCGGGCAATTTTTTCTGTACCCAAAAATACCGGGGTATCCTGATTAAGGAAATTTGTCCAGTAGCGGATATCGTTTCTTTTAGGGGTTTGATCCGCAAATAAACCCAGAAAGAATGGTTTCCCCTCGCAGGCCATTTTTAGGGCCATGCGGGCTATATCGTTCATTGGTACGGGTATGCAGCCAAAGCGTTCCCTGCTTTTATTGATAAAACTCTCGAAATGCTTATTCTTCAGTGGCTTATAGGCAGCAATTACAGAATGCTTTGTATATAGCGATACCATACTAAGTATTTCCCAGTTACAGTAGTGCCCCGCTGCAACGATGGCACTTTTTCCCTCATCGAAATATCTATTTATCAGGTCTGGATTCTTGAAGGTAACCAGTTTTTTTGCCCGTCGGGGACTTGCAAAAAGGGCAGAGTTTACCTCAAGAAAAAGGTCGCAGAAATGCTGGTAAAATTTCCATTCAATATTTTTTAGTTCCTGCTCACTCTTGGTAGGAAAGGCATTTTTTAGATTTACCAGAACTGTTGCCCGTCTGTACCGGAATACATAGTAAACAAAATACTTGGTAACATCAGAGACCATGTACAATACTCTAAACGGGAGCAGTGAGAGTAACCTGCTCAAGAGGTAAAACAAGTAAAAGAATATTCTATCCATTTCCGGCTTATTTAGCATTCATAATACCACTCACCGCATCAACAAATTCTGAGTGAAGCAATGAGTTGGTACCCATAATTTCGCCCCCCAAAATATAGTTGTCTAATCCTGAAAAATCGCAAACCTTACCTCCGGCCCTTTGAACAATCAATGCCCCTGCAGCAACATCCCACGGGTTGAGTCCATACTCATAAAATGCATCGAACCTGCCACACGCGACATACACCAAGTCGGTTGCAGCCGATCCTAATCGTCTTAAGCCAAGCGAATTCCTCATAAAATAATCGAGTGACTTAAAGAAAGAATCCATCCGGGAG
>JBFXEO010000025.1:0-20637 GCA_050180015.1 Bacteroidales bacterium
ATATGGCAAAGAATGCCCTTCTTTTCGAGGAAATTGTCATGCGCGAGGTAAAAAAAGGAAAAATCACCAGGGAGCAGTTCAATTCATGTCATGTGGAAATAAAGCTACATGGACATTGTCAGCAAAAAGCAATTGTGTCCACAACTTCCACAAAGGAAATGCTATCGTTTCCCGATGGACATTCGGTAAACGAAATTCCCAGCGGTTGCTGTGGCATGGCAGGCGCATTTGGCTACGAAAAAGAACATTACGACCTATCGATGAGGGTTGGTGAGCTTATTCTGTTCCCCGAGATCAGAAAAACTACCGATAATGTGATAATTGCTGCTCCGGGAACCAGCTGCAGGCATCAAATTGCCGATGGTACTGGGCGCTCCGCATTGCATCCGGTCGAGGTTATGAGAAATGCCGTAAAGTGCTGATATTATGATATTAGACGAAAGATGCAGAAATAAACCAGGTAAACTTTAAATATTAATATCAATATTCTTCAAGGTATTCAACTCTTCCGGTAAAGTTTTAGCATTAGCCGCGCTAATTCTTAACTTAAGTTTAGTATGAACGATGGTTGTTTTTTTAACAAAAAAATGTAAATTGCTTTAATATTAATTAAACAAAAGTTTGTTGAACTTAAAACACAACCAAATGAAACTAAAAGTAAACCATCAGGAAAGTTACTCACGTTTAGAGTTGCTCCTAAGAACTTTGTTCGGCGCTTTGTATATAGCTTTGCCTCACGGCTTTTTACTTTTTTTTGTAATGATCTGGAGTCAAATCTTAAAAATTATTGCATTTTGGGCGATTCTCTTTACGGGCAAGTATCCAAAGAGCTTATTCGATTTTCAGGCCGGGCTAATACGTTGGGGTATTCGTTTGAGTGCCAGGTTATACAACCTATCCGATGGATATCCTGCATTTGGCATTGGCGGTTCCGATGAATACACATCGTTTGAGGTTGAATACCCTGAAAATGTTAGCCGGGGCTTAATGCTTTTGCGCTTTTTCTTTGGGTCAATATTCGTATATATCCCCCATTACTTTATACTATTTTTCCGCTCAATATTTGTTAGCATTTTAATATTCCTGGCTTTTTGGATTGTATTATTCACCGGTAACTATCCGGAAACAATGCAAAGCTGGGTTGTTGGGCAGTTACGCTGGGGAACCCGCGTAGGCCTTTACATGAGCTACATGACCGATAAGTATCCGGCATTTACCGGCGATGAATTGCCTGAAGAGGCGTAAACAATTTATAGAAATTTCTACATCAGAAACGTTTTGATTAAATATGCTCATTTATGGACTTTTACCCGATTCCCCAACCCGGCGAGGTTAACGAGCGAGAAAGACAGGATGCAATGGGTGCGTACCTTATGATGTTTGCCTCTACGGCACTTGGATTACCATTGCCAGTTTTAAACCTGATCGCTTCTATTATTTACTACTTTGTCAATAAATCCAAGGGACGATTCGTACAGTTTCATTCGCTTCAGTCCCTGTATTCTCAACTCCCCGTATCGTTACTTAATAGTTACCTTGTAATATGGGCCATAGTAAACGTTGTTAATGAAAACCCGTTTACAAATATTTTCTGGGGATTACTATTCACCGCGGGTATTTTTAATGTGCTATACTTTGCATTTAGCATTGTTGGTGCCGTGAAGGCATACCGGGGGCAATTCTACTATTTTCTATTCTTCGGTAAACTTTCATTTATTCAAGCGTATAGAGTTAACGGTAAATCCGAAGAGGTTATCGTAAACACGCCTCCTAAAATGTAGCTAAATGAAAAAAGTATTCATTGAGTTTTTTATTCTTATTGGCATTGGCGGTCTTTTATGGGCTGCCTTTGCCATTTTTGTCAAATTACCGGAAAAGCCAACCTTCATTTCTGCAGAAGAAGAACAAAAAATTGGCGCACGCTACTCGGAAAGTATCCTTTCCATCAACGGATTTACGGAAAAGAACGACCTGTTCATTGATTCTGTTCTTATGGTCACAGCCGATACCCTAAAAAGTATTCAGCAGAATGCCCAGTACACCTACAAAATTGTACTGGTCAATAACGAAATGGTTAATGCCTTTGCTTTACCGGGGGGATATATTATAATAACAACCGGTTTAATAAAATTCTGCGAAACATCGGAGGAGCTTATTGCAGTAATCGGTCACGAAATTGGCCACATAGAAGAAAGACATGTAATTGGCCGGTTGGTTAAAGATATAGGTTTAAACCTGCTAACCTCCAACGATCCGTATGTATCGGGGGAAATTGCCAAGGAGCTGCTATCGCAGGGTTATAACCGTGAGCAGGAGGAAGAAGCCGACGCTTTCACCTGTCACCTGTTACTAAACTGTAGCCTTGAACCACGAATACTGGCATCGTTTTTAAGAAGGTTAAAGGAGGAGAATAAAAATGGAATTTACGATAGCTTTGAAATTTTTTCATCGCATCCCAATATGAACAAAAGAATTAAAACGGCTCTTTCATTTAAAGTCCCTGAAAGTTATGCCCCTAAAAAGCCCTGGTTTAATATTGAAGATGTTAAAATGAGGCTAAACGATTAAGCAAGGATCATCGGTTGAAAATCTGCTGAAATATTCCAAACAACTCGCCATGGTTTATGGGTTTAGTGATGTAGTAATTGCAGCCTGCATTCATGGCAATTTTTACCTCATCACCCATAGCATAGGCAGTTTGGGCAATGATGGGTATGCTACAGCTCATTTGACGGATTAGCCTTATGGCCTCATAGCCATTCATAACGGGCATTTTTATATCCATTAGCACCAAATCTATTCCTTTTTCGCGTTCAACAATCTCTATAACCTCCTGCCCGTTGCTGGCCCTCAAAATCTTGGCGTTAGTTTTCTTGATCAGCGCTTCCAGCAGTCTAAAATTGATGTTATCGTCCTCTGCAATAAGAATTTTTTTACCCTTGAGGTTTAAATCATTATCAACAGGCTGAATTTTACTACTAGTTCGCTGTATCCCGTAAACGTAAGGTAGCGTAAAATAAAACAACGATCCAACTTTTGGCTCGGATTCAACGTAAATTTTCCCATCCATCATTTCAACTATTGACTTGCAGATAGATAATCCCAAACCTGTTCCGCCATAACTTCTTGACAGCCGATCGTCAACCTGTTTAAATCTTTCAAATATTGCCTTGTGGTAAGCCTGGGGGATCCCTACGCCGGAATCTTTTACAAAGAATTTAATCATTTTATTATCAATAGTATATCCAAATTCCACGTAACCTTCGAACGTAAACTTTAGCGCGTTGCTTACCAAATTATTGATGACTTGGGACAAACGGTGTTCGTCGCTCAAAATGGTATCAAATCCATCCCGCAACCCAGGGTTTAATTTCAACGCAATATTTTTTTTAGCGGCAACATTATAGTGTAACCTATAAATGTCGTTCAGCAGCAGGTTTAAGGCAACCTTTTCGTTGATAATTTTAAGTTGACCCGATTCAATCATCGAAATATCAATGATATCGTTAATTACATTCAACAACTGCTTGGAGCTGATGTTAATTATTTCGGCATATTCCAACGTCAATTTTTCGCTAAAATCATTTTTTAGGAGTACCTCGGTAAAGCCCTGTATGGCGTTCATCGGAGTTCTAATTTCATGCGACATATTTGCCAAAAATGCCGTTTTAACCCGATTTGCCTCTTCGGCAGCCTCTTTAGATTGTTGAAGCTCTATTTCTATTACCTTACGTTCTGCAATTTCCTGTCCTAATTCAATGTTTTTTTTGCGTATATTTTCATTCTTGTATAGCAGTATGGTTAGCATTAACAGTATAAAAAAGGTAAGCATTAGGCTGAATAAGAAGTAGGGCGATTGATATATCGCATTTAACCCCCACCCATTAGCTGGAACAGCCAGCAAACGCCACGAACCGCCGGGTATTACAACGTTGGTGTAAACAGGATTTTGCCCAAGAATTGCAGAGTCACCAAAAAATATTTTACCCGAAGCCCCTTTTCCATCCTCCCCTTGCAGTGCATACTTCATTTTGGTTGATGTGCATAATCCGGCATTATGCAGTAAACTATCATAGTATGCAACTATTGATGCCATTCCCCAGTATTCCAACGAGCTATCAGCTCTGCTTTTAACGTAAATCGGAGAACGGTTGATAATTCCAACCCCACCCTGAACTAAATTTACCGGGCCAGCCAGCAATGGCTGTTTTAGCTTCATAGCACGCAGCACAGAATTGCGTTGCTCATCGTTTTTCATGTAATCCAGGCCTATGGCCTGCTCATTATTGTATAACGGGTAAACCATTTGCACAACGTTTCCCGGAGCTAATGCAACATTTCGAATATTTGAGTTTTCGGACATGGCCATGGAGCATAGTGCCTCAAACTGACCCTTTGAAATGTAACCCTGAAATCGGATAAGGTGAACAATTCCCTGTGTCAGGTTAAATGTTGAACGAACCTCCCCTTCCAGCCTGTTTCCTATCGTAGCAAGTTCCGATACTGCCGCCAACCTTTTTTTCCCTTGTTGTTTTTCGATATCGAACCGACCAATTATAAGACTAATTGATATGAGGACTACTGCCACAAAAATTAACAGTAAAACCAGTATTTGGAGCCGAAACCTATGGAAGGTGGAAATAAGCATGAGGTGTGATTATAAATAATCTACCATATCCAATACGAAACTACTAAAATAGGTAAAATTTGTACCAACTTTCGATTTTTAGTAAAAAAGACACACTTCGATCAACAAAGAATGGTGCTATATATGGAAAAGGAGGCGAAAAAATCCCGTAGTAAAAAATTAGGAAAACACCAACGGAACAATTTGAAACTTCCAATTTCAACTTTGTCCCTTTAACCACTTCAAATTCATCAATAAAATATTTTAAACATTTAAATAGCCCCTAAAACATCTCTCATCGTTTTACCAATATCTGCAGGCGACTCCACAACAACAATACCACACTCACGCATAGCTTTCATTTTAGCAGCAGCGGTGTCCTCTGCACCTCCAATAATGGCCCCGGCGTGCCCCATTCTCCGTCCTTTGGGTGCAGTTTGCCCGGCTATAAAACCAATAACAGGTTTAGTTCCATTCTCCTTAATCCACATGGCGGCATCGGTCTCCATACTTCCACCAATTTCGCCGATCATAACAATTCCATGCGTTTCCGAATCGTTCATCAAAAGCTTAACGGCCTCAATTGTAGGGGTTCCAATAACTGGATCGCCACCAATTCCAATACAGGTACTTTGGCCTAGTCCCAGCTTTGTTAACTGATCAACAGCCTCGTACGTTAATGTCCCCGAGCGGGATATTACGCCAATGTTACCTTTTTTATGAATAAATCCGGGCATAATTCCAACTTTTGCCTCACCGGGTGTTATTACACCCGGACAATTTGGCCCAATTAGCCTGGCATCCGGAAAATCGTTTATAACATGCTTAACCTTTACCATATCGGCAGTTGGAATTCCCTCGCTTATGCACACAATCACCTTTATCCCGGCAGCAGCAGCCTCAATAATTCCATCGGCAGCGTAAGCGGGTGGGACAAATATCACCGAAACATCGGCACCGGTAACTTCAACTGCTTCCAATACTGTGTTAAAAACCGGAAGGTTTAAATGCGTTTGCCCGCCCTTACCCGGCGTAACACCGCCAACCACATTTGTTCCGTACTCTATCATCTGCGAGGCATGAAATGTTCCCTCGCTGCCGGTAAATCCTTGTACAACCACCCGTGAGTTCTTATCTACAAGTACACCCATTTAATTATCCATATTTAAGTTAATAGCCAAAAGCATGCTTTACAGTTATGTTTAAGGGCATGTTTCTTATTTCTAGCTCAAACCTAACGCTTTTTATACAAAATTCCAACCCAAATAAAACTTAAAAACATTATGTTTTACGGGATTTTATAAAACCATTTAGTAACTTGTAATGCGAATAAAATCAGTATTACAATTACTCAAAACACTAAAATATAACCCAATATGAGCAAAGTAAACCTGAAACTTGACAATCTTGGCACAATTTTCCCCGACGGTTGGTCCGAGGAGCAAAAAGCCAAAGGGAAAACCCTTTTTCTTAAGTATTTGAGCGGGAAAACTCACAAATTCTACGGAGGCAAAGTACAAATCGCCCCCAAAGTACCAGTTCCGGGATTTAACTGGTTTAATGTTTGGTACACACCCGGAGTATCTAAGGTTTCAACCACAATTCGTGACAACAACGACACTTCATTTGAACTCAGTAATCGTGGAAATTTAGTGGCTGTTGTTAGTGACTCAACCCGCGTTTTGGGCGATGGAGACTGTACTCCTCCTGGCGGACTGGGCGTAATGGAAGGAAAAGCGTTCCTAATGAAATATTTAGGTGGAGTTGATGCTGTTGCACTTTGTATTGATAGCAAAGGGAAAGATGGCAAAAATGACCCTGAAAAAATTATTGATTTTGTCAAGATGTGTCAGCATAGTTTTGGTGCTGTTAATCTGGAAGATATTTCCCAGCCCAATTGCTACCGCGTTTTAGATGTTCTTCGGGAGGAGTGTGATATTCCGGTATGGCACGATGATGCCCAGGGAACGGCATGTGTTACCCTGGCAGGGCTGCTCAATTCCCTAAAACTTGTGAACAAGAAGTTAAGCGATATAAAAATTGTTTACTTTGGTGCAGGAGCCTCAAATACTACCATTGCACGATTAATTATTACAGACGGCGGCGACCCTAAAAAGATGATAATGTTCGATTCCCATGGCGGATTGCACAAAAATAGAGAGGACATTAAAGCCGACAGGCGGTTCTACCGTAAATGGGAAATCTGCGAGCAAACCAACCCCAACCGTATAAACACAATGGAGGAGGCAATGAAAGATGCCGATGTGCTAATTTCACTATCAACTCCGGGCCCCGATACAATTAAGAAAGATTGGGTTAAATTAATGGGAAACAAACCGGCTGTGTTTGCCTGTGCAAATCCTGTCCCCGAAATTTATCCCTACGCTGCAAAGGAAGCAGGGGCTTACATTGTAGCAACCGGACGCGGCGATTTTCCCAATCAGGTAAATAATTCCATCGGTTTCCCGGGAATTCTTAAAGGTGCATTAATGGTCCGTGCATCAAAAATTACGGATTCAATGGCAATTGCAGCGGCACACTCGTTGGCAAATTAC
Organism: Bacteroidales bacterium; assembly: GCA_050180015.1. GTDB lineage: Bacteria > Bacteroidota > Bacteroidia > Bacteroidales > Tenuifilaceae > JBFXEO01. The sequence goes on from JBFXEO010000025.1 coordinate 7,183, forward strand.
GCCGAAAAACGCGGCATTAATCCCGATAATATTGTCCCTGCAATGGACGAAGCCGATGTATTTCCAGTAGAGGCTGCCGATGTTGCCATGCAAGCCATTAAGGATGGCGTTGCCCGTACTAAAATAACCTGGGACGAAGCGTACCAGATTGCCAAAAAGGATATAGAGTATTCACGCTCCATGGCAAAATCGCTGCACGAAAATGGGTTTATTGCCGATCCACCGGTTGAAATGTTAGAGGATGCATTGCAGTGGACAATTAAACAAGTGGAAGGGGAATAAGCGTAACGGTCACAGGATAACAGATACAGAAAAACCTTCGATTCAAATCGAAGGTTTTTAATTAAACCCTAAAAACTGAATCATTCCAATTGATTGTTACCAATTTTTAATTTAAAAAACTATTTTTGGATATTAAAAACTATCCTAAACCAAACCAAATCAAATGAGTAATAGCAGTTCATCATTAAAAACTGGAACCGAATCGTGGGGGTCAAGAATTGGACTTGTCCTTGCCATGGCTGGGAATGCAGTAGGTTTCGGTAATTTTCTTCGGTTTCCCGTACAGGCAATTCAGAATGGTGGAGGCGCATTTATAATTCCTTACCTTGTTAGCTTAGTGCTTTTAGGTATTCCCCTGCTGTTGATTGAATGGTCGTCCGGCAGGTATGGAGGCAAGTTTGGATTCCATACAACTCCAATGATATTACAAAAAATGGGTAAACGCAAATTCTGGATGTATATTGGGGTTTTCGGGATATTCAGCAATATAGCCATTGCATCGTATTACTGTTACATGGAGAGCTGGACCATATCGTATGTTTACCATTCCATTGTAGGAACCTTTTCAGGCATGGACCAGCATCAAGTTGCATCCTTTTTTAACGGTTACCTAGATATAACAACATCTTCTACAGGAATACCATTCGAAGCAATTATATTTTTCATACTCTGCCTGGCACTGAATATTTGGATACTTAGTAAAGGGTTGAGCGAGGGTATTGAAAAAGCAGCAAAAATTGGCGTCCCCCTATTAATTGTATTCGGTACCTTTTTAGCAATCAAAGGCATATCTTTAAAAGCGGGACAAGATGGGGCAGCCTTTGATGGGGTTTTGGGGTTAAATTTTCTTTGGACTCCGGAATTCGATTCACTGACAAACCCAAAAGTTTGGCTAGCCGCTGCCGGGCAGATTTTTTTTACGCTATCTGTGGGAATGGGATGTATTCATGCTTACGCCTCGTATGTAAAATCGAACGAGGATATTGCCTGCAACGCCATGTCGGCTGGTTTTATGAACGAATTTGTAGAAATTGTACTGGGCAGCTCAATAATAATCCCCATTGCAATAGGTTATTTTGGTATTGATAAAGTAACAGAGCTCACAAACCTTGGCGGTTTGGGACTTGGATTTAGGACCATGCCTTACCTGTTCTCGCAATGGGGCAGCGTTATGTCAGCATTTGCAGGCGTTGCTTTCTTTGGATTACTCTTTTTTGCAGGGATTACCTCTTCACTGGCAATGGGAACTCCTGTTGTTAGTTTCTTTAAGGATGAGTATGGTTGGAAACGCAGCAAGGCGGCTTTAGGATTTGGCCTATCCATACTAATTCTGGGATTACCAACCGTAATATTCTTCAAAGAAGGTGTTTTTGATGAGTACGACTACTGGGGAGGTACCGTATCGCTATTTGTTTTTGCCATGTTCGAATCGATTCTTTTTGCATGGGTTTTTGGGCTGGATAAAGGCTGGAAAGAAATTAACGAAGGTGCGGATATCCGACTTCCCAGAATTTATAGGCCAATTCTAAAGTACGTAACTCCGGTTATATTGATAGTTGTATTCCTGGGTTCCTTAATCCGTCCGGAAAACGATGAATGGTCAAAGCTTAGCTTCAAAGGCTGGAAAGTACACAATGAGAGCATAGTAGGGCAAATAATGCACAAGGGAATTGGGCCTAACAAGAACTATTTTGCCAACGAGTTTTACGCCGAAAATTCAGGAGTGGTACAAGGGGTAGTTGTTGAAAACTCCAGGAGCTTCCTACAAATAGATAATAACGGAAATTCAAAATTGTACTTGGCCAAAAATAATTATGAGACTTTGGTTAAAACCGGCGATACCGTAGAGGTTGGAACTCCCATATTTAAAGGCAATATCATTAACAGGGTTTTCTATGTTGATATGGCCCGCCTATTACTGGTTACCTTATTCATCACAATTGCAATAATGGTACATTCAGCCTATAACCGTAGAAAAAAACTAAACCTGCTTTAAACCATGAATACGTCAGCGTTAATTACATTGATCTTAGTTTGGGGTGTTGTGATATCCCTTACGGGTTACTTCCTATATAAGGTACTTACTACAAAGAAAAAAGATTAGCAATACTGGGGCAGCATTATACCTCTGCCTCGGGTTAACATCGGGTTGGCACTGAAATAGATTGATGGGCAGCAAATGTACCTTGCCTATCCTTGCCGTTCGTATGCGGCTTAAGAGGGTGTTTGTACTACCCCTTATACAATGGAATTGTAAACCCAAAATTACTCCCCTTTCCCGGTTCGCTCTCTACCCAAATTTTTCCACCGTGTTTTTCAACAAATTCCTTACAAATCAAAAGACCTAATCCTGTACCCTGCTCTCCATACGTTCCAGCCGTTGTAAACGACTGAGCCATATCCCAAAGCTTTGCCCTGGTGTCCTTATCCATGCCTATACCGTTGTCCGAAACGGTAATGGTTGCATTATTTTGATCATCCTCCGCAAAAACTGTAACCGCTCCTGATTCGTTGGTGAATTTTATAGCGTTTGAGATAAGATTTCTAAGGATTGTTTTAACCATATTGCTATCGGCAAAAAGCAGCGTATTTTTAGTGCCCGAAAACTCAATGGATATATTTTTACGGTTAGCTTGATCCAGTAAGATAGTAACCGCTTCGCCGCACAAATCCTGAAGGGATAATTTTTCGGGCTCGTAGGAAAGCTTACCAGCTTGCGATTTAACCCATAGTAGCAAATCATCCAATAAAGTATATGTTTTATTGGCGGCCATGCTTATCAAATTTAGCTGGCTCTCTATTTCATCCATGTCGTAGCTACGAATATTTGCATTGAGCAATTCAAGGAATCCCAGAATTGAAGCAAAAGGGCTTCTTAAATCGTGGGCCAGAATAGATATAAACCGATCTTTGTCGGAATTTATTTTTTTCAACTCTACATTTTGCTGCCTTACTATTTGCTCTGTGTCATGGCGTTGTGTTATATCGCGCAAAACGCTAACAACTTCATTATCGGCATAATGACTTATCCTATCTTCGAAGAATCTGACCGAGCCATTTACCTCAAGTGAAAATTCAATAATTTGCATTTCACTCGTTTCAATCGCATTTCTTGTGAGAGTTAATATTTTATCAAATAATTCGGCAGGTAAGAAATCTTTTAGCTGCCGGTGAGGAGCTGGCATAAAGCTGCTGATTGTACTACCCTTGGGAACATAAGAATCGTAGTAATTGCCATTAATATCTCCAATAAATATTGCATCGGGCAATGTGTTTAGAATAGCCACAATTTTTGCCTCATTTTCCCTAAGAGCCAGCTCTGCCTTGTACCGTTCCGTAACATCATGAATAATTAAAAACAGTATTTTCTTCCCTTCATATTGTATTGGGCTGGAATATACTTCTACGGCTCGTTCATCTCCTGAAGAAATTAACGTGGGTACTATGAAATGATCCTGCTGCTGCCCGATTATTTTTTCCCGAAACTCCGTAATATGCTTGTCCTGTGAAGAACTGGAATCTTTTGATATTTCTTTTAGTTCTTCAAGCGAATAACCATAAAACTTACACGCTGCAATATTAGCATCAATAATACGAAGGGCTTCCGGGTCCACAAGAAACATCATGGAACTATGATGGATAAAAACATTTTTAAACCGATTCTCGCTGTCCCGTAGTAATTCTTCTGTTTTTTTTCGTTCCGTTATATCAATGGAAAAACCTGCCAGGTAACGGGGTTTCCCTTTAATTTGAATTGGGAATTTAATTGTTGTAAAGTACCTACCATTAAATTCTTCCTCTACTTCTATGGTTTCATTTTCCCTCAAAATCTTCAAATCATCCTCATCCATTTTTTTTGCAAAATCGGTTGGAAAAAGTTCATAGTTTGATTTTCCAACCATTTGATTAACTGGCATGCCCAGTAACTGTTCAAAATTTTGGCTTAAATACAAGGCCTTATCATTCTCATCTTTTAAGTAGATTAGAATTGGACTGTACCTAAGTATGAGGTTAAGGATAGCTTCGCTTCTGTTACTATTAATATTTTCAGGGGTAAACTGGCTAAAATCATTTTTCTTTGATACAAAACTTTCGGCTATTTCCAGCCTTTTCTTGAGAAGTTCCAGCTCCTGCTGCAATTCCTCGTATGTAGGTTTAGTATTTGCCATTGCAAGTATTTCTGCTAAAACTATGAATTTTTAACTTACAGTAAATCTAACATTGGGTTATAAAGGTAAGTAAAAAAAACAGCTGGTGTCAACAATTATCCGTTTATCGGTATTTATCTTTTAGTTCATACACACCGAACAAAAATACCTGAGATCGGTTAAGCTGTAAAACAATTCGTAATTTTGCACAAAAAATAATGTTCGACGATTCAACCATAGCCGCCATAGCCACTCCTCCCGGAATGGGGGCCATTGCGGTTATCCGCCTTAGCGGTAAGGATTCTATTACCATTGCCGACAGTGTTTTCCAATCATCGAAAAAAAGCAAGAAACTTATAAACCAGGAGCCCTACACCCTGCATTACGGCTCAATTATAGATGCAGGTAGAGTGCTAGACGACGTTTTGGTTAGTGTTTTTAAAGCACCTCACTCATATACTGGCGAAGATAGCGTTGAGATATCGTGCCACGGTTCGGTGGTTATTCAACAGCAAATCCTGGAACTACTTATAAAAAATGGAGCAAGACTGGCAAAACCGGGAGAATTTACGCTGCGTGCCTTTCTACATGGAAAAATTGACTTATCGCAGGCGGAGGCCGTTGCCGATCTTATAGCATCGTCGAGCGAAGCTGCCCGTAGGGTTGCCCTACAGCAAATGCGTGGTGGCTTTTCCGGCAAACTTAACAGTTTGCGCGAGCAATTGCTCCAATTCACCGCACTTATAGAGCTGGAACTCGATTTTAGCGAGGAAGATGTTGAATTTGCCGATCGTACCCAGCTGGAACAGCTTGTCCGGGGAATTCAATCAGAGGTTACCCGGCTGATAGAGTCGTTCAGCCAAGGAAATGCCATAAAATCGGGAATCCCGGTTACCATTGCGGGTAAACCCAACGTGGGTAAATCCACATTGTTGAACCGTTTGCTCAACGAGGAAAAGGCCATTGTATCGGAAATTGCCGGAACCACACGCGATTCCATCGAGGATACCATACATTTAGGTGGAATTCAATTTAGGTTTATAGATACTGCCGGGTTGCGCATAACCTCCGATACCGTTGAATCCGTTGGGGTTGAACGGGCACTTAACAAAATCGATCAGGCAAAAGTTGTTCTGTACCTTATTGACGCGCAGGAAAGCATGAAGGACTGCCTAGATACCATTGCCGGTTTTAAGCCAAAATTGAATAACAACCAAACACTTATAGTCCTTGTAAACAAGGAGGACAAATCGAACCCGGAACACACCGACGACTTGGTTACCGCCATTGGCAAGCAGTTTGACTGCCAGTCAATATCAATTTCGGCGAAAGGCGGGCATAATATCGACAAGCTAACACAACACCTAATCAAAGTAGGATTAGGCGGGCAACCGGAAAACGAAGACGTAATTGTAACGAATGCACGCCATTACGATTCGCTGATTAACACCCAAAAAAGCCTTGAACAGGTTTTAAACGGACTAAAAAGTAGTATCACCGGCGATTTACTGTCCATCGATATCCGCCAGGCAATTTACCATCTGGGCGAAATAACCGGTGAAATAACTAATGACGAAATACTTGGATACATATTTTCGAAGTTCTGCATCGGAAAATAAGTCCCTGCTAAAAAACAGTTGCTCGTTGATTCCTAAAATGTTATATTAGCATCTAAGTTGTATATTGAACGTATATGAAGGTATAGTGAAGCTGTACATCAAAAATATGGTTTGCATCCGCTGTCAAATGGTGGTAAAAGCCGAACTCGAAAAACTTGGCTTGCGCTATACTGATGTAAAGATTGGAGAGGCAAACTTGGTTGAAGACATACTACCCGAACAGCTAAAACAGCTGGATTTAGCGCTAAAAAAAACAGGGCTGATGCTAATGGATGATAAGAAAAGCATCATAGTGGAAAAAACTAAAAGCGCAATCATAGAATTAGTGCACTATAGGGAAGATCAAATTAAGGTAAACCTATCGGATTACTTAAGTGAAAAACTCAATTATGACTATACTTACCTGGCCAACCTTTTCTCTGAGGTTAAAGGTATTACCATCGAAAAATTTTACTTGACCCATAAAATTGAAAAAGTAAAGGAGCTTATTGTTTATGATGAACTTAACCTTACGGAGATAGCCTACAGGATGCACTATAGTAGTGTTGCCCATCTTTCAAACCAATTTAAAAAGTTTACAGGCCTTACCCCGTCATATTTTAAAAAACTCAAAAGTAAGCGACGCAACACATTAGAAGATGTGTGAATCTTGTAAAGAATAATCAAAATTGTGTAATGCCCCGCCCCTATTATCCTATTAACTTTGAACCAATATTATTTCTTAATTGAAGGTAATTCAGGTATTTTTTTATAGACCTGCCGAGAAAACGATGAAAATATTATTAATCTACCCGTACTGTCCAAGTTCTTTTTGGAGTTTTAGGCATGCACTGAAGTTCATCGCTAAAAAGGCAGCCGTGCCTCCGCTTGGATTAATAACAGTATCGGCAATGCTTCCAAAAACATGGCAGAAAAGACTGATAGATATGAATGTGTCAGCTCTACAGGCAAGTGATATTCAATGGGCCGATTATGTTTTTATTAGTGCCATGTATATACAAAAAGAGTCAGTAAACTATATAATTGGTGAATGTATAAAGCACAATACTAAAATTGTTGCCGGAGGGCCTCTTTTTACTCAAGAATATAAAAACTACCCCAGAATAGACCATTTTATTCTGAATGAAGCTGAAATTACATTACCTATGTTTATAAACGATTTGCAAGAGGGGCATCCGCAAAAACTATATAAGACCTCGGAATATGCCGATATTACCCAAACCCCAATACCTGATTACCATTTACTGTCAAGGAAGGATTATGCTTTTATGAATATTCAAGTTTCCAGAGGATGTCCTTTTTCCTGCGACTTTTGTGAAATCACTTCGCTCTTGGGCCATAAGGTAAGGATAAAGGATACACAACAAATTGTAAATGAACTTGACATACTATATAAACTTAATTGGCGTGGGCCGATATTTATTGTTGATGACAATTTTATTGGTAATAAAAGTTCCATAAAAAATAATTTGCTCCCCGTAATGAAAGGTTGGATGCAAACCCACAAATACCCATATTCTTTCAATACCGAAACCTCGATCAATTTGGCTGATGATGATGAATTGATGTCGTTAATGGTTGAGGCGGGTTTTATCTCTACTTTTATTGGCATTGAGACACCCGAAGAAAATTCACTGCATGAATGCAACAAGGTTCAGAACAAAAACCGCAACTTATTGCAGAGTGTAATCAAAATACAAAAATCGGGTATGCAGGTTTCGGGAGGGTTTATTGTTGGTTTCGATAGCGATACTTCGAATGTATTTCAACGACAGATTGATTTTATACAAAATAGCGGTATCGTTTCTGCTATGGTTGGCCTGTTGAATGCACCTAAAAACACAAAACTTTATGAACGATTGGCCTCAGAAAATAGATTAACAGTCGAAGCTACCGGAAATAATACCGATTATTCAATAAACTTCATCCCTAAAATGAGCTATAATGAGCTTATAGCAGGGTATAAAAAAATTATATATAATATCTATGCAACAAAACCTTATTACAAAAGGGTTCGACAGCTATTAATCAATCATAGCCAGGCGCACAAACAAAAACTACGATTGAACTTTTCGCTTTTGGTAAGTTTTATCAAAACAATTTTAATTATCGGTATTATAAACAACGGGAGGGGTGAATATTGGAAATTACTTACTTGGACCCTCTTCAAACGGCCCAGGTCAATTATTGATGCTGTAACGTTTACAGTATATGGCTATCATTATCAAAAGATTTACGGAGTAAGGAGTTAACAAATGTGTGAATGATGTAACTTCTTACATCAATAGTATAACACATAAACAAATTGGTTGGGCTACCTTTACAACAGCCCAACGCTATAACATAAAAGTATGCTTACTACCGAAATTGAAAAATCGAAAGCCCACATTCTGATAGAGATCATTGAGTACATACCCAACTCAGTGGTAACTAAAACCATAATCAGAAAAACTACAGGAAATGTAAGTGTTGTTGCTATTGATACCGGCGAGGCCCTTGCCGAAAAAATATCTCCATTTGACACCTTTATCCAAATTATTGAAGGCAATGCCGAAATTCTTATCGATGATAAATCGAATATGCTTAATACCGGCGAAGCAATTATAATACCAGCCCATACCTCTCATGTAGTTAAGGCCAATGTAAGGTTCAAAATGATTTCAACCATAATAAAGAGTGGATACGAGGAAATCAACGTTTAGCAACACTTTAAACCATCCTAAATTAAACTATCATGACAAAAGAAAAAGAAACAAAAGAGAAGAACAATAAGAAAGCTCCAGTTAAAAACCTGAAAGAGAAAAGAGCGGCAAAGGCCGCTAAGCGTGCTGAAAAAAGTAACGCAAATAAACTATAAGGTTATTTTCAACCGGGTACACAGCTGCAATATTTACTTATTGCAAAATCAAATTTTTCTTTCAAGGTCAGCGTAAACAAGGAATTGCCGAGTTTTTGATCCGTTTCAAATATCGGGGTTGTTACGCCTCAATCCTTTTTACACGTGGCCGTAGCGGCAAAGTAAACTACGAAAAAAAATGAAATTAGCCTTTATTGGTACCTACCCGCCACGAGAATGTGGTATTGGTACCTTTACGAACAATCTTGTTAACTCAATGATTGTTGATGAAGAAATTAAAAAAAATGGGAACGAAGGCTTTGTTGTTGCGCTAAACGACAATGACCTTACGTATGATTATCCCGAGGAAGTAAAATTAACAATCCGGCAAGAGCATCAGGAGGATTACTTACAAGCTGCAAAATTTATCAATCTAAGCGGGGCCGACCTTTGCATTCTTGAGCACGAATTTGGAATATTTGGCGGGCAAAGCGGAGTTTACATTCTTCCATTACTCCACAGGTTAGATATTCCTATTACTGTAACGCTACATACCATTCTTAAAACCCCGTCGTATAACGAAAAGGCCATTTTACAGGAAATATGTAAAATGGCTAATAGAATAGTGGTAATGAGCCACAAGGCCATCGAATTTTTGGTTAGTATATACAGCATTCCCAAAGAAAAAATTGTTTTTATAGAGCACGGCGTTCCAAATATCCATTTTGACCAGAAAAAATCGAAAAAGGAATTTAAGCTGGAAAGTAAAAAAGTGTTGCTTACTTTTGGTTTTATCGGGCGTAACAAAGGTATTGAAACTGTTATAAAAGCATTGCCAAAGGTTGTTGAGAAGCACCCCGATGTAGTTTATATTATTCTAGGCAAAACTCACCCCAACGTGTTACGGCACTCAGGTGAGGAGTATCGCATTTTTTTAATGCGATTGGTTAAAACCCTTGAGCTCGAAAAGAATGTGTTGTTTCTTAATGAATTTATCAATGTGCAAGATTTATTCAAATACCTATCGGCATCAGATATATACATCACACCCTACTTAAACGAAGCACAAATTACCAGCGGGACGCTATCGTATGCGGTTGGAGTAGGCTCTGCTGTTATTTCTACGCCCTACTGGCACGCCTCAGAGCTACTGGCTGACGGAAGAGGGAAGCTTTTTAACTTTAATGATTTCCATCAACTTACGACCATCCTAAATGATCTGTTAGATAACCCGGAGGAGCTGAACGAGCTCAAAAGAAATGCACTGGAATATGGTAGAAATATTACATGGCCCAAAACAGGGGAAAAATATGTTACACTTTGCAAAAATATTTTAAAGGAGGGGTATCAGCAAATAGCAAAAAAGAATACTGTACTGGATTCGCTCATCCTGCCAACCTTTTCACTGGCACACATCAATCGGTTAACAGATGACACAGGCATAATACAACATGCAAAATTTGGTATTCCAAACCTTAAGGAAGGCTACTGCTTAGACGATAATGCGCGTGCTCTACTTATGGTGCTAATGACATATAGGCAGCTGAAAAATATTAAGGCCCTAGAATTATCGCCTATCTACTTAAGCTACATACATTATATGCAAAACGCGAATGGAACATTTAGAAATTTCCTGAGTTTCAGCAGGAATTATCTTGATGAGATTGGTTCCGAAGATTCTTTTGGTCGAACAATATGGGCTTTAGGATACCTAATGGGCAATGCCCCCAACGATGCCTATTATCAAACTGGGAAATTGCTATTCTTTAATGCGGCGCCAAACTTTGAGAATCTTAAATCAATTAGAGGTATTGCAAATACAATGATAGGTATAAGTTATTACCTGAAAAACAACCCCTCGGATGATTCAATGACTGAACGGTTAAGGCACATGGCCCACTCCTTAATAAAGCATTACGAGGATAGTCAGTCACCTGACTGGAACTGGTTCGAGTCATTACTTGCATACGATAACGGCATACTGCCTCTTGCCCTTTTGCATTCCGTTGAAATACTCAATGAAAACAAAATAAAAAAAGTTGCCCTAAGCACAATGGATTTTCTTACAAGGCATACACTTAAGAACAACTATTTATCGATAATTGGAAATGAAAAGTGGTATAAAAAGGAGGGCGAACGTTCGCTATTTGCCCAGCAGCCCATTGATGCAATGGCAATGGTTCTAATGTACCATCAGGCTTTTCGCATAACAAAGGATAAAGAATACCTTAACATGCTTTATACCTCATTTTTATGGTTCTTGGGTGAGAATGACCTGCGAATGAGCCTTTACGATTTTGAGACACAAGGATGCTGCGATGGGTTTGAAAATTACGGCGTAAACCGCAACCAAGGAGCAGAAAGTTCCTTGGCTTACTTAATTTCTCATTTAACGGTATTGCAAGCCTTTGAAGAATTCCACGAATCGGATTAAAAAAGAGCCTTACGTTTTGTAAGGCTCTTTTTTAACTTAATGGCACTGCGCTATGCTAACTTAACATTAACCGCATTTAATCCCTTCTTTCCTTCTTCCAAGTCAAAGGTTACTTTATCATTCTCCTTAATATTATCCTTTAACCCTGTGGAATGTACAAAATAATCTTTTGATGACTCTTCATCTTTAATAAATCCGAATCCTTTAGATTCGTTGTAAAATTTAACCGTTCCTTTGTTCATAATTTGATATTTAAAATATTGTTGCAAGGTACACTTTATTATTGAGTGATTTCATTTATTGAATAATTTATCAGACAATTTATTGTTTTCGATATTTGTTTCATAGTTATTTCAACGGCTCACTCTTTATAGCTTACGGTCAATAGGCATAATTCCGGCCATTTCACCTATTATATTTACCAGTTCCGTTCCTGTAGGAATTACAATTTTCGCATTACCGGCAAGGGATACCTCAATGGCTTCAAGTTTCCGTAATAGTTGAGCGTTTCCAACAAAATATTTATCGGCTGCTTCGTTTACCAGCCTAATGGCCTCGGCTTCGCCTTCGGCATGTAGTATCTTGGATTGTTTAAATCCTTCTGCTTCCTTAATCTTTGCACGTTTCTCTCCATCGGCCACAGTTTCTCTCGCCGAAGCATAATCAATGGCGGCAATTTTTTCATTTTCAGCCTTTACAACCTTATTCATGGTTTCCTGCACATCTGTTGGAGGGTCAATTTCTTTTAATTCCGTACGTACTATTTCAATACCCCAGCTTTGGGTTTCGAGGTACAGAGTTTTATGCAATTCGGCATTTATCTTACCACGTTCACTATTTGCGGACTTTAGGGTTAATGTACCTATAATGTTACGGAGTGTGGTTCGGGCTAGGTTAACAATTTGCCATTTATAATTATTTACATTGTACTGCGATCCTTTAACACTTTCCTCATCGTCCTTCACTTTAAAATATACCTGAGCATCAACGCTTGCGTTCAGGTTGTCGTTGGTGATAATTTCTTGTGGATCCGCATTCACCATTTGTTCCGTAACATTCACTATGTAAATGCGCTCAATAATGGGAATAACCCAATGAAATCCAGGGTTGGCAAAGTGACGATATTTACCCAACCGCTCTATCAACCCCCTTTGGGTTGGTCTTATAATCCTGATTCCTATAAAGAAAATGAGTACGGCTGGAATTATGAAATACAGGTAGTTCATTACATTTGCCTTTCCTATTTTAGTTAATGTACTCTTTTATTTTGATAGCTGCCTGTTAAAAATAAGCCGGATAAGTACAATTAATCCCGCAATGGCCAGTATGATATGGACTGCTCCCGTAGAATTAAACCCGAAAAAAATTATACCCCAAATTACCAGTAATAATCCCACAATAACATAAAGTAAATTTTTCATATTAGTTGTTTTTTTTAAGTAGGTAAACACATTTTTACCCCAGTCAAAGGTAAACCTTCTTAACATTGAAATTGTTACACAACTCTGATAATAAGTTACATCATTCACACATAAATAGTACAAACAAATATTTGTATTATACCTGCTTTAGAATAAGAATAGAGACGTTGTTAGATAGATTTACCCGTAAGTTTTTTGGAATCACCTTGAATTTTTCAACTCACTCAGGAGTTCCCTTAAATCAACGGTAGCGTAGGTAGAAGCGTAATCGGACATGGCGTATGGAATAATTAAATCCTCATTATGAATTAGTGAACCACATGAATAAACCACGTTGGGTACATATCCTTCCCGTTCATCGGCATTTGGCATTAGCAAAGGTGATTCCAACCTTCCAATTTCAATCTCAGGATTAGTGAGATCAAGCAGTGAAGCGCCTAAAACATACTCCCGCATAGGGCCTACGCCATGGGTTAATACCAACCAGCCATCAACGGTTTCAATAGGTGATCCACAGTTTCCTACCTGAACAAATTCCCATGGAAATTTTGGTTGCTGCAGTAACTTTGCCTCGCGCCAAATAGTAATATTATCAGAAAAAGCAATGTAATTATTGAAGCCATCAAGCCGGCAAAGCATTGCATACTTCCCATTTATTTTTTTAGGGAATAGGGCCATTCCTTTATTCTGGGCAATCTCTCCATGAACTGGCAAT
>JBFXEO010000026.1:0-20573 GCA_050180015.1 Bacteroidales bacterium
ACTTTACAAAAGCCTCAGTCGAGTTATTTCCCATGAAATCATAGTTCACTTCACCGCCATACCCCGCATCGGCAACAACAGTTCGGGGGTGGGCGTTGTAACTTTCTTTCCATCCTTAAAAAAACGGGAGCATTGTCAGGGTGTCAGTCGGGTTTGGGAAGGAAGCAAAATGGGTAATGAATTGTTTTTCGGTGCCTACCTGGAGGTTATAGGCAGGTTTCAGCTGTCCGTTCTGCATATGGTCGTCTTTCAGCCACATAAAGGTGGCCGGCTTGCCGGTTTTGGAATAGCTGTTCCTGTTGCCTAAAACCTCCAGGTGCCTCTCGTATTCGTGCAACTTTGGAAGATGCTTTTCTTCCAGTGTTTTTACTGCCTCTTGCTTTTCTCGCGGAAGGTTTTCGCGGTTAATCCGGTCAATACGTTTTTTCAACTCACCGGAGTCCACCGGGGTGGGCGGTTCATCGTCAGGAAGGTTGTCCGGCACCATCCCATCGTCTATCATTTTTAGTACCTCCCTGATTTTTGTTTCGGGCTTGGCCCTATTCTTTTCGACCGTTTTACGCCAAGCAAAGGTGTAACGGCCAGCTCTTGATTCCATTTTGGTGCCATCGATATAGACCGTCTGCAAACCAATGCGACCCATTTCTACCAGCATAAGCACAACCTGGGTGAAAAGCTGGTTGACGGTACCTTTTAAAGGCAGCGAGCGGAAATTGTTCACAGTCCCGAGATCAGGGGTCTGGCTCCCCAACAGCCACCTGTAGTGAATATTTTCCAGCAGTTGTTCCCCTATTTTCCGGCACGAGTGAATGTTGTTCCTGTAAGCGTAAAACAACACTTTCAGCATCATCCCCGGGTCATAGGACGAAGTACCCCCGCCTTTGTGGGTCTTTTCTACTACAGAGATGCCAGGCTTGTCTACTATTTGGTTGACCAACCGAACGGGTGCATCTTCTGCTATGTTTCGATCAGGTCGTGCAGGGAAAGGTGAAATTTGACCCTGTAAATTTGATCTGAAAACCGGTTTTCTCATTCTTGTCTCTCAACGATGATTATGCCATTAATTTACTAAATACCATTGAGTTGACTCAATAAAAAACAAATAAAAAAAGAGGCAAGCCTCTTTTTAGACAGCCCCTTTAAACTATTTTTAAACCGGAATATTTTAAATAACGCCTGTTTTTTCCCCAACCTTGATGAATTTTTCAATGGCAAATTGAATTTGCTCCCTGCTGTGTGCCGCGCTAATTTGAACCCGGATACGGGCCTTGCCCTTGGGTACAACTGGGTAATAGAAACCAGTTACATAGATTCCCTCCTCCAGCAACGCCGCTGCAAAATCCTGCGATAACTTGGCATCGTTTGGTAAGTGCCCAAACAGTACAGGCGTGATTGGATGAACGCCTTCGACAATTCTAAATCCGGCTTCGGTCATTCCTTTACGGAACAATTCTGTGTTTGCCCAAAGTTTATCGCGTAGCTCGGTGGTTTCCGATAGCATATTCAGTACGGCCAAGGTAGCACCGGTAATTGAAGGCATCAACGAATTGGAGAATAGGTAAGGACGAGAACGCTGGCGAAGCATATCAACAATCTCCTTACGGCCAGAGATACATCCACCGGATGCTCCTCCCAATGCCTTACCGAATGTGGTTGAGATAACATCTACTCGACCCATTGCATTGCAGTATTCGTGGGTACCACGACCTGTTTTGCCTACAAATCCCGTAGCATGCGAGTCGTCAACCATTACCATGGCATCGTACTTATCAGCCAAGTCACAAACTTTGTCAACCTGAGCAATGATACCGTCCATGGAGAATACGCCATCGGTAACAATCATCTTATAGCGGCATTTCGAGGCCTCCTGCAGTACGCGCTCCAAATCGGCCATATCGTTGTTTCTGTAACGGAAACGTTGTGCCTTACAAAGCCTAACCCCATCGATAATTGATGCGTGGTTGAGCTCATCGGAAATAATTGCATCCTCTTCGCCAAGAATTGGCTCAAAAATACCGCCATTAGCATCGAATGCCGATGAGTAAAGAATGGTATCCTCTGTTCCAAGGAATTCGCTAATCTTATTCTCAAGCTGCTTATGAAGCTGCTGCGTTCCGCAAATAAACCGTACCGACGACATACCAAATCCCCATTCATTCAAAGCCTTCCTGCCGGCCTCCATCACCTTGGGGTGGGATGAAAGCCCCAGGTAATTGTTTGCACAGAAGTTGAGAACCTTTTTGCCATTGGCCATAATCTCAACACCCTGAGGTGTACTAATGATACGTTCACTCTTATAGAGGCCTTCACTCTTTATAGATTCGATTTGTTTCTGCAAATCCTCTTTTATTTTACCGTACATAATATAGAATTTTTTGTCAGCTGTAGGCAAAGGTAAACGAAATATACTACTGCCAATACTTTTTTTTTGTATTCTACAACATCTTACAAATCAATAACAATGAAGATTTACAACGTTTTGCGGTTAACTATTTAAGAATCAATAAACAAATTTTTAAAGTTATTTGCGAATAGACTTGTTTCTGAAATATTATTACTTATATTCGCAAGTTGTAAGCCATTAAGAAACAAGTTTTAACCGTTAAAAGTAGAAAACATTATGCCCTACCGCCGTTTACCTAACACCGATAGTGCAAGAATAAGGGCTCTTAAAGCGGCCTACGAAAAGGGAAAATCCATTCCTCCATTCCAACTTGCCTACTCACAAAGCACTTTTGCAAGAGTTGAGCTTTTTATCAACTCGTTCGAAAAGGCCATGGCGCACTATAAGGTTGCTTACACGCACCAGGTTGAACGGGGCAAAGATTTTCAGCAAATAATGAAAAAGGCAAAGCTATACCTCTCGCATTTTATTCAGGTGCTTAATATGACCATAAGTCGCGGCGAACTTCCTGCATCAATCAAACAAATTTATGGGATGGATTTAGATGAAAACAGGATACCGTCGCTCAACACCGAGAAGGATTTGATAGATTGGGGCAAGCAAATAATTGATGGGGAAATGACGCGTATGCGCAAAGGGCAAACCCCCATCACCAATCCAACCATTGCCGTTGTTAAAGTTCGATACGAGCAATTTCTCGATGCTTACAATCATCAAAAAATTCTCCAGCAAAATACCCAGCGAACGCTAAAAGAGCTAAATACCCTAAGAGCAAAAGCAGATGAAATTATACTTAATATCTGGAACGAGGTTGAAGCCTCTTATTCGGACCTCCCGGATGATGAGCGCCGGGAAAAAGCGATGGAATATGGGTTAAACTACGTTTATCGCAAAAACGAAATTAAGGGGTTAAAACTTTTGGATCATGCCCTGCCCAAACCCTTAATGCTCTAATTCAATCTTCGACTTTGACCTAATTTGCACCAGCAGTAGCAAAACTCCTGCTATACTGATAATACCAATTGGCCATAAGTATGTCAACCCTCCAACATCCTCGATGGTTTGACTCACATTCCCCGTGTCAATCAGCATGTATCCAACTGTTGCTATACAATTGTTGGTAAAATGGGCAACCATCGGTAACCAAATACTACCGCTCCACACATACATATACCCAAACATAACACCCAAAGCAAAACGGGGAACAAAGCCTTTAAACTGAAGATGAAAAGCGCTAAAGAGTAAAGCGGTTAGCATAATTCCTACAAAACTACTCCGGGTAAGGTTCGATAAATGCTTCTGTATAATTCCACGAAAAACCAACTCCTCGCCAATGGCCGGAAGCACGGCAACCATAATCAGGTTTAGAAAAAATGCGGCAAAACCATCCGTTCCCATAAATGCTTTTGTAAGCATTTCGGCACTTGTCTCCATACGAATCATCCAATCCGAAAGGGGTATTTGTTCATTTAAAGATGCCAGCAAATTTATTCCAGGCAACGAAATAAGCATGGTTACAACCACCAGCAAAATATTTTTACTATCAACAGAATTAAATCCCAGGTATGATTTGGGTTGTTTTGAATATAAATAAGCCAAGAAAAAACCGGGAAAAATAAACATGCCTACCGTTTGTGAAACCTGTAAAATTTTTAGCGCACCAACGCTGGTTGCATTAATATTCATAGACGTAACCCAACTTAAAGCTTCAAAGCCATACACGATCAACACCGCCAAATACCCTAAAAGCGAAAACGCCAGTACCCCCAGCAGGGCAAATACAACCAGAAAAAATAGTTTTCCCCAGTCAGACACAGACTCAAATACACCCTTAATCATGTTAATATCTTTTTATTTACAGTACAAACCTAATTTTTTTATCTCAAAAAGTGAATATACATTCCCGTAAACTTAATTGTATTTAACAACGTTAATTAGGAAATGTAACCATCCCCTAAGGGTTGAAGTTTCAGCTAATTTGATATTTTTGCCAAAAATTTCTACTACATGCGTATTGGCCCTGTTGATTTTGGCGGTAAACCGCTATTCCTTGCGCCCATGGAGGATGTAACCGATCCCTCGTTCCGTTTCCTATGCAAGCAATTCGGTGCCGATATGATGTACACCGAGTTTATAAACGCCGACGGATTGATACGCGATGCATCGAGCAGCGTGGCCAAACTAAATATTTACGATTACGAACGTCCAATAGGAATTCAACTTTACGGTCATATTATCGAAAGTATGGTTGAAGCCACACGGGTTGCCACGGCGGCTCAGCCCGACATTATAGACATCAACTTTGGTTGTCCGGTTAAAAGAATTGCAGGGCGCGGTGCCGGATCGGGCATGATGCGCGATGTCCCCAAAATGGTTGAAATGACCAAACGCATTGTTGAAGCCACAACAATTCCGGTAACTGTTAAAACAAGGCTAGGCTGGGACGAAGACTCGAAAAACATTGTTGAAATTGCCGAAAAGTTGCAGGATGTAGGCATTCAGGCAATTACCATTCACGGACGAACCCGTGCACAACTTTACCGGGGAACTGCTGATTGGACCTTGATTGGCGAGGTTAAAAGAAATCCGAGGATGAAAATTCCGGTTATTGGCAATGGTGATATTGACGGACCTGAAATTGCCAGGTTGATGTTTGAAACGCACGGTGTTGATGCAATTATGATTGGTCGCGCAACATACGGACGGCCTTGGATTTTTAAGGAAATCGAGCATTACCTGCAAACAGGCGAAAAAATGCAACCACTCACAGCTAACCAAAAGGTTGGAATCGCCAAAATACATTTTAATAAATCGATCGAAATAAAAGGCGCAAGGACAGGATTGCTTGAAATGCGTAGGCATTTTTCGTCGTACTTTAAAGGGTTACCGCATTTTAAGAACACCCGATTGAAGCTGGTAACCTCCAACGACCCCGATGAAATATTCCTTATTCTTGATGATATTGCCTCCCGATACGGCGATATTACAATAGATGAAAGTATTAGCCCATCGCCATGGAGTAAGTAAAATGGTTGCTTCGATAAGCCAAGCAACCATTTAAAAAAGTGCTAATCCCATGAAAAAGCTCCCCGTATTGTTTTATTCCATCATCGCATCTCTTTGGGCCCTATACGGAGTACCCTCGCGCCAGTTGGGAAATTTATCGGTCATACTTAGGTTAAATCCCAACTCGAAATAAACCTTTAGGTCCTCTACCATACCATCAAAATTCCACTTTTCAGGCTCGTAGTTATCCGAAGGTTTGTGGTAATTCTCCATTACCCATTTCATCGTGTGTTCCTGCGACCACTGTTTACCATGCTCCACATTATCATCGCCAAACGATAGGTTAATTGATGGCACCCCAACTTTGGCAAAACTAAAATGATCGGAACGGAAGTAGCCACCTTGTTCGGGATTTGAATCGCCAGTAACATAACGACCTTGACCGTTCAGCACCTCGGCAGCGTAATCGTCCAGCTCGGAGTAACCGTAACCTGCAATGGACATATCCTTGGTTTTTCCAAAAATATTTAGCGCATCCATATTAATATTGGCCACGGTTTTGTTGAGCGGATAGATCGGATTCTCAGCATAAAATTTACTTCCCAGCAATCCCTGTTCCTCACAGGTAACTGCAATAAACACAACGGAACGTTTCTGTGGTTTAGGAAGGGCCTCAAATGCCTCTGCAATTTCAAGCAAAGCGGCAGTTCCGGTTGCATTATCGAGAGCCCCGTTTAAAATAGAATCGCCCTTGAACTTATTGTTAATGCCAAAATGATCCCAATGCGCTGTATAAATTACATATTCATCTTTTTTGTCGGAACCGGGTAAAAGAGCTACCACGTTATGCGAGTCAACATGCTCCACCTTATTCTTGAAGTTTACGGAAACTTTTTGTCCCAAATCAATCGGTTTGAAATCTCGGTTAACTGCCGATTGGGTAACAGAATCGAAATCTAAGCCCGCCTGAGCAAATATTTTACGGGCACTCTCGTTGCTAACCCAACTTTGGAATTTTAACCCTGATTTTGTCAACTCGTCAGTTGCCAAGTAAAAGCGGGATCCCGACCAACTATTCTCCACAACACCCCAAGGATATGCCGCAGCAGCAGTTTCGTGAATTATAATTGCTCCAACAGCACCCTGCCGGGCAGCCTCTTCGTACTTATATGTCCATCTACCGTAGTAGGTCATGGCGTTACCCTCGAAAAATGTTGAATCTTTTGTAACATATCCTGGATCATTTATCAAAATGAGAACTGTTTTACCCCTTACATCAACATTTGCATAATCGTTCCAATTGTATTCCGGCGCGCTAATTCCGTATCCCACAAAAACCAAATCGGAGTTGGAAATCTCGATATTTTCCATGGGCAGGGGTGTACTCCCAATAAAGTCGTCGCCTTTGTTTAGGTTAAGCGAGCCCCATCTACCTGCAATTTTTAACGAGAATTTTTCCTCCGGGGTAATTCGAAGTAACGGTACAACTTGAAGATAGCTATCGCCATTGCCGGGCAATAGTCCGATAAGTTTAAACTGCTCCGCCAAGTAATTTATGGTTTTTTCCTCGCCAACGGTACCGGGAAATCTACCCTGAAAATCGTCGGAAGCCAACGTGGCAATTCGTGGTTTAATATCGTTGGCCTTTATACTTTCGGCAGCAATTTTAATATCGTTCTGCGATGTACATGCAAAAAACACCGTTGTAACTAGCCCTATGCCAATTTTGGTCAAGCTGATCTTTCCCATTATCGAAGTTTTTAATTGAATACTAATTTTTAGAATACTTTTACCCAAATTGGTTTAATCAGGCGATTCTCCCACGAATATTTACCTTAATTATATATCCATTTACCAATAAAACTAAGCCTTCCATAAAAATGGAATCTTTAAGTTACCAACAGAACAAATAGAATGAATAAATTGGGTTACTTATTTGAACTACGAATATTTTAAAACCAACAAATTTTAAAGATGAGAAAGCCTAAAATTATTTTATCCTTACTAATTGCGGCAATTTTTACAGTTGGATTTATCAGCTGCGACGACGATGATGATAACAGCTCGGAAAGCCAATCGCTTTACGTAAAATTTTTGAACGAAGAGGCATCAACCTACACCATTACAACACTTCAAACCAGAAACAGAGGGAAGGTAGGTAGCCAGCTGGAGCCAACCTCTGACTGGAGCGCAAACTGGCTTAACAACGGAAAAACATTGGTACCGGGAGAAAGTTTTTACTTTACCATAAACATTCCTTCGGAAGAATGGGCTGAATACCGGCTGGGTGTTGATAATGGCAACGGTGTTGAAGTTATGCTTTACGATCAACCGAACTACGACGGCTATACCGATTTACCTATTACCCATTGGGGAAGCGATGAGAGATCCGTTTCCGTATTTGTAGTGTACGATCAGTATAGTCAAACAATAACCGTAAACGGATGGTCCGACTGGGCCGGGATTGATGATTGATAAAAAATTGATGTTTCGACTATCTCATTTCACACGAAACAACACTTAATAAAAGGATGATGCTAAGTCATCCTTTTACGTTTGAAAATGACAAAACAAGTGTAACTTTATACGTTAATTTTTGCACAAAAGCCCTATGCCCCGGGAGCATCGCATACCATCAGCCATTGTTATATTTTTGTCGATTCCACTGCTATTCCATCCCTTTACCGGGAAATGTCAGGTTGACTCAACCACAAAGAAAATGTCCTTCGACTTCGGCATTACGCGCGATAGGGACATTAACCTTTGGCCCATTTTTAAACGGACTGCCTCAGCCTACGAGTCGGACAGGCAAATTCTTTTCCCTATTTACCAAAGCTACCAGAATTTCAGAACGGGAAAAAAGAAAAGCCACCTTCTTCCTTTATACTGGAAGGACAGCAGCATAATTGACAGAAATACCAGAATTTTATCATTATACTATCCGTCTTTTCTACATTTATCCAGAGACTACACAAAAAATAGCAAAACATTCACCCTGCTCGAATTCGCTCCACGGGTAAATATTCTTGAATTTCAGAAATCGTCCGATGGCATGGTAATGCAAAATAACCTGCTATTTATTCTCTGGTACAAAAACAATCGGCTTGCAAAAAAATCGCACCTTATAGTTTTCCCTTTATACTGGCAACTCTCATCGTCACCAAGAAAAACCTCAACCCTACTTCCGCTGTACTCCTACGGCAGCTAT
The DNA here is from genome assembly GCA_050180015.1 of Bacteroidales bacterium. Taxonomy (GTDB): domain Bacteria; phylum Bacteroidota; class Bacteroidia; order Bacteroidales; family Tenuifilaceae; genus JBFXEO01. The sequence goes on from JBFXEO010000026.1 coordinate 8,619, forward strand.
TCCAATAAAACAAAACATTACTGTACTATCACCCCGCTGTTCTGGCATTTCAACGCTCCAAAGCGTAGCAGCAACCTGCTAATACCGCTCTGGTGGAACAGATCAATTTATACCAGCAGTGACTCCATTCGGAGCAACCTCATATTTCCTATATTCTACTCACATACCGGCATAAACACTAACAACAAGGTTTTATTCCCCATTGTATGGAGTATTAGCAACTTTCGCTATAAGTCGTTTACGGTTGCCCCGTTGTTATCTTTCGGACACAGCTTGAATGGAAGCAACCAGCACCATTTAATGATTACTCCGCTCTTTTGGCGATTCACCCAGGCGGAAAGTAAGAGAACCACACTATTCCCTCTCGTTTGGAGTTACCAATGGAAAACCCGATTCGACAACTTCCATTCACTGGTTATTTTCCCGCTATACTGGTATAAAAAGGATGGCGACTCTAAACGTACCGCTATTCCCCCGTTGGTTTGGAACAAAATATCGCCAGAGTACCACTCATTCTCATTTATTCCGTTATTCTCCACCGGAAGTTCACCGGATCAGTCGGTTGGACATCTTGCCGTAACCCCTTTATTCTGGCATTTTAAATCTGCAAATAGTTCCACCATCACAGTCCTGCCCATTTGGTGGTACAGAAAAAACACATCGGAAGATAATCCCCGAATGACAAACATTGTCTTTCCCCTTTACTGGGGGTGGATGCGGGGTACAAATCGGGGAAACATTTTCGTTCCGGTTCTGTGGCGGTTCAAAAGTTCACAGAATAAATCGTTTGGATTTATACCCTTTACTTTTACGAGCAAGGCCACGGATAATTCAAAGTTGATCACTGCAATCACGCCTTTTTACTGGCGATTTAAAACTCCGGAAGGGAAAGGCCAACTACTATTCCCCCTGTGGTGGGATAACGTAAAAACGGCTAACGGTGAACCAAGCAGCTCTTCAAGGGTTGTTCTGCTTTACTGGAGATATAAAGACACCGGGAGAAACCACCAGGGTCTATTTCCTATGGTATGGCACTTCAAGAATGAATCGCAGAGCTCCTTTACAATTTTTCCTTTGATTGCCAAAGGGCAAAGGAATAATAACGAAAGCCTCCACCTTGCCGTATCTCCACTGTTTTGGCACTTCCGAAACCCGTCTCGATCCTTTAACACGCTGTTCCCCATTTGGTGGAGCCATAGCAAATTTACGTCAAGCGATGTAAAACGGTTTAACCTTCTGATTCCGGTTTACTACTCCCAATCTAATACTGATAAAAAAAATCGGATAGTTTTCCCAGTTGCTTGGAGTTTTAAAAATCCATCCTACAAATCGTTCACCTTAGTACCCCTTTTCGCATTCGGGAATACTCCCGATAAAAGCAGCAGCCACCTTGTGGCAACGCCTTTATTCTGGCATTTTAAAAATCCGGCAGGTTCAACCTCCATATTGTTACCGATACTATGGAGATCAAATTATACTACAGGAGGTCAAATCTCCGAAAAAACCATTCTTTTCCCCATATACTGGCATACCAACGATAAAGAAACCCGCAAAACCATTCTTTTTCCAATAGTATGGAGCATTAAAAGCCAAAACTATAAATCATTTACGCTAGTGCCTTTATTTTCTACAGGTCGTAATAACGATAATTCAAAAAACCACTACGTAATTACACCGTTTTACTACAACGTAAAATCTCCCCATTCCAAGTCAAGGGTACTATTCCCTGTATGGTGGAATCTCAAAAAATCGAATAAAAATGGCAATAACAGCATCAACATAATATATCCCATATACTGGTCCATCGGTAACCAGCACCACAACGCTAAAATTGTTTTCCCCATTATTTGGCAATTTCAAAAACCAAAATCACGCTCATTCACATTTATACCCTTTTACTCCTCAGGTACCAACAAAAATGGGATAAAACACCTTATGGTAACTCCCCTATACTGGAGGTTTAAGGGCGCCTATTCAGACAGATTGACATTTTTCCCATTTTTCTCATCAACTAATACGGCTTTTGATGGTAAACATTGGGATGTTATGCTTTTTCTCCTTAGAAAAGATGTAAAAAATGATTATACCCGGTTGAGCATAATTTGGCCTATTATAGAAATAACCCACAGCCCGGAACTTAAATACTTTAGGTTTGCCCCTTTAATTTGGAGTAAAAAAGGTCCCGAATTCAGCTATTTCACCATTCAGCCTTTTTACTACCAGGGGAAAAGCGTAAATCGAACAACCAATAGAATTTTATGGGAACTATTTGTTCATAGGAATATAGTTGGGGTAAAAAAATCGAATAGTGTTCTCTGGAAAGTTGCCTCCTGGAGTAACTACTCAAATGGAGATAAGGATTTCAGGGTTCTACATCTGTTATATGCTAATTCAAATGTTGAGGGTAAAGTTGAAAAAAGTTTTTTCCCACTGTACTACTATGCGAGAGAAAGCAACGGGAACAAATCATTTTCCGTCATGTTTTACTTTTACAATTCCCTTACACGGAAAATTCCGAATACTACGGAATACTACCAAGAAGAACGGATATTTTGGTTGCTTAGGGTTCGGTCGAACTATAGAACGCTAAAGGAAAGGGGAATAGAAATACACTAAAACAAAAAAGTTCAACCACCGTTGAACCCTTTAACTGTGGAGGTAAGGGGAGTCGAACCCCTGACCTCTTGCATGCCATGCAAGCGCTCTAGCCAACTGAGCTATACCCCCAGAATGCTTGCAAAAATAAATTATTTTCGATATACAACCTATTGTTCGCATATTTTTTTAACATGAATTAAATAATTACGTACAACCATTGTAAGAAACAGAAAAAATTTGTTGCTTTGTAGCGTTTAAACTAATTTGTGAAATACTAAAAAGTTATCATAACCGTTTTACTTAAGACCAGATATAAATACTATGGAACTGAAAAAATCACCCAAAGCAGACCTCGAGAGCAAAAAATCCATCTTTTTTGAGATTGGATTGGCAATTACACTAGTAATAGTCCTCGTGGCCTTTGAATGGACATCGTCAGAAACCGTTAATGTGGAGTTAGCGAAAGTCCAAGATGTGAAAATGGAGGAGGAGATGGTTGATATCACGCGTCAGGATGAAATTAAGCAACCAGAACCCCCTAAAGTTGTTCAGGTAACCGACGTTATTAAAATTGTTGACGACAACGTTAACATAAAGGATAACTCCGATATTTTTGATTCTGACTTCAAGGAGGATGCTGCCGTTAAAATAGTTGAATTTAACGATCAGGAAGCAGAAGTAGAAGAATACACCCCTTTTGTTGTGGTAGAGGAAATGCCAAACTTTGGCGAGGGTGGCATAGATGAATTCCGCAATAATTACGTTGCGAAAAACCTTAAATATCCAGATATTGCTGCTGAAAACGGTATTCAGGGCCGTGTGTATATCAACTTCGTTGTTGAACCCGATGGTAGGGTTACCAACGTGAAGGTAGTTCGTGGTGTTGACGCCTCACTTGACAAAGAAGCTGTTCGTGTAGTATCGTCATCGCCCAAGTGGAAACCCGGGAAACAGCGTGGGAAGCCAGTACGTGTTCAGTTTACAATTCCTATTATTTTCGTATTACAGTAATCCATTGTAAAAATATTGCAGAAAGGGTTGTTTGGAGACAACCCTTTTTTGTTGATGGTAATGCTTATCCTTCAAGTGAAATACATTTTATTATGCGAGTTTGGGTTAAGAATTCAACACCAATTCTATTTCTGCATTGGGCTTCTATACATTGAAAAAACGCTTTTTCCACATCCAATTCGTACAAAACCCCATCCTCTTTTGCCAGGTTAACCAACGCCAATTTGATTTAAGATTTTGATGATTTTAGTAACCGCGTAAATATCGCCAGCTTAAAATACAGAGTAAAATCCGAAAGGTTCGCTGAAAACGATCAACTATTCTGGGGTATTGCATTGAACTCCTGTTGCTCGTTCTTCATTCCCCTTCCGCAATCCACCATGGAAAAAGGGGATAACATTCTATATCTAGATCACTTTACAATTACAAATAATACATTAATATAAAAAGGGCTGCCTGAAATCAGGCAGCCCTCAGTACGGGGTTACTTGAGAATAACTTTTCTGGTTATCCAATGGTTATCCTTCCCAAACCTAAGATAATATAAACCTTTAGAGAATTTATCGATATTAAAGGATTCCATTATCTCCCCAGATTGGATTACTTGGGTTTTACTTAAAATTAAATTTCCCGTTGAACTATAAATTGAAAATAAATACTCGCCATTTTTTAATCCGGAAACATACAATTTAAATTCTCCGGATGTAGGGTTAGGGTACAAGCTAATTGTCCATCCATTATCGGTATCAACATTATCCCAAAGCTTAACTTTCACAACAGCAGTATCAGATGCAGCGCATGAATACTCATTTGTAACATCAACCCAATATTTGAATACCCCCTCTCCCAACATCGCGCCATCAACATATAATGTTTGAGCTGTTGAGTTGTCACTCCATAAGTAAGAGGTAAAACCTGCGCCTGCATCAAGCGTATAATCCGACTGTGTATTGATTCTTACGGTATCGGTAGCAATATCAACAACAGGCGACGGATTTTCTGTTAAAGTAATACCCTCGGATGTTATATTGCAGCCTCCGGCAAAGATTACCAATACTGTATAAGTACCTGGTTCGGAGGAAGTATAATTAGACAAGGTTGCCCCATCGATAGTTACACCATCCTTTAGCCACTGATAACTTTCCGCATCAGAAGGATTTGCTTCGAGCAATACGGAAACTTCATCATTGGAACACCACGTGGTTGATTGTGCTGTAGATACAGATACCGTTGGATCAATAACACTTACAGTTACCTGATATCCAGTTGCACTACAACCATTGCTGGTTACCCGAACACTATAATCACCGGCCTCGGTTGCAACATAATTATGGGAGTTAGCACCATCAATATCCAAACCATTTAAAATCCATTGGTAACTATCGGCAACTGCTACGTTTAAATTTACACTTACTGAGGCATCCGCACACCATACGGTAGGATCTGTAGTTGAAATTGTAGCGTCAGGTAAATCATTTACCACAATATCTTTCCCTACGTAATTGGAGCAGCCATTGGCATCGGTGTACGAGTAGGTTACGGCGTGCGTCCCTGCGCCTGCCGTGGCGGGGTCAAACGTGCCCCCCGTAACGCCGCCCCCGGAGTAGGTACCGCCGCCGGGTAGCCCCCCGTCCAGGGTGATCGGCGAAGCGTCGATGCAGACAGGGCTGAGGTCGGCCAGGGAAACGGCCGGGAGCGCATTCACCACGATGTCCCCGGAGGCAGCGCTGGAGCAGCCGTTGGCATCGGTGTACGAGTAGGTTACGGCGTGCGTCCCTGCGCCTGCCGTGGCGGGGTCAAACGTGCCCCCCGTAACGCCGCCCCCGGAGTAGGTACCGCCGCCGGGTAGCCCCCCGTCTAGGGTGATCGGCGAAGCGTCGATGCAGACAGGGCTGAAATCAGAAAGACTAACCGATGGTAGAGGGTTAACGACAATTTCCACATCATCGCTTATTGTCCAGCAACCGTTCTTGGAAACCCAAACGGAATAGAGTCCATCCTGAGTTGCCGTGTATGTAGTATATAATGCTCCGGAAATATTAGAACCATTTCTTAACCATTGGTATGCCGTAGCATCTGCCGGAGTTGCACTAAACGCAGTGTTGATTACATCGCCATCACAATACGATAAAGGATCTGTTGTATTAACCGATGCAACAGGAACGGGGTTAACGGTAACCTGAATTTGATCTGTATTAATACAGCCATTTGCATCGGTTCCGGTTACGGTATAGGTTTGCGTTGACGAGGGGTAAAACTCTTCTCCATTATTCACGCCCTGATCCCATGAGTATGATGAAGCCCCGCTGCCGGTTAATGTTACCGGGTCGCCTTCACATATCACGGTTTGATTTGCATTGGCAACAACAGCGGGCAATGGATTAACCGTAGTTGTTATGGTAGAGCTAGTAGCAGAGCATCCACTGGATGATGTTACAATTGCATGAACCTGATCGCCATCGACTAGCGAAGTTGAATTGTAGGTTGCATCGGTTGATGAAGCCTGGACAGATGACCCATTAAGGAAAAACTCGTAGGTGTTACCGCCTGTTGCTGTAAATATAATATTGTCACCGATACAAATAGCGTTATCACTTTCTGAGCTGAAAATTCCTGCTGTTGGCGATGAATTTTCCTCAGTAAGAATTACCTGATAGTTTTTGGTACAACCATTTGCATCGGTCACTATAACTTCGTAATTACCAACACCTAGGTTAATCTGATCTTTACCAGTAGCATTAACAATGTCCGGCCCAGTCCAAAAGTATGTTTTAGTGCCCGTTCCCCCGCTTACTGTTAATCCAATGCTTCCATCCTTCGATTCCGGACAGGTTGGTTTATTTTCAACATGGCTGATTGTAATATCTGTAGGTTGACTTAAATAGACCGATTGTGTTTTCGTACAACCATTGCTGTCATTGACTTTTAACCAATAGTTGCCTACTTTAAGATTGTTTATTGATACAGATGTTAGCGTATTAGACCATAGGTACGAATAGCTGGGTGTTCCCCCGGTAAGGCCAGTAACCGATAATGATCCATCATATCCACCGTAACATGTCGGTTGGGTTGAGTTAAAACTAAAAGTAATATCATCAGGCTGAGAAACAACTCCGGGAATCAATGTTGTACATCCCTTTGAATCCGTAATTGTAACCTGATAAGAGCCTACGGGTAAATTATTTATATCCTGGGTTATTTCTACCGGAGTTGTGTCCCATTGATAGGTATATGGCCCGGTTCCCCCTGATGGTGTTAAATCCAGTATTCCATCCGTGCCGCCATGGCATGTTGTTGGAGTGCTAATAATACTTCCCTGCAATACTGCGGCTGGTTGTGTAAGTGTGACCTCAACGTTGATAGTTTGATCATCTCCGGTATCGCCTGGAGTCCCCATGTCATCAGTTAAATCAACATTATACGTTCCTGCAGTTTTTCCGCTTATTGTAAAGGTTGTTTCACCTGTACTCCAAAGTATTGCCACTGTTCCCGTATTTTCGGCATAGGATACCGTGGCAGAACCCGAGGAATCATCCTTACAGCTGATATCTGATTGAGATGAAATCCATCCGTGAAATACTCTTTCGTCTAGTACATCAAAAGAATTTGAATCTTTACATGCAGTGTTGTCTGTAACAACAATTGTATAATCGCCGCCAACGTTTAATCCAGAAATATCTTCAGCTGTGGCAACCTCTGATCCGCTTAACGTCCATGAATACGAAGAATAGGTTCCTGAACCTCCGGTTACTGTTATATCTACAGCCCCGTTACTGCCTGCTCCCGAAATATTTGTGACAGTACCCGGTATGCTAATTTTAGCAGGTTGGGTTACTGTAATATTACCGGATGTAGAACATCCATTCCCATCGGTAACCTCTACCGTATAGGTGCCGCTGGAAAGCCCCGTTTGATCTTCCGAATCTATATCATGTCCGTAACCATCAGAAGTTGTCCAGAAATAGGTGTATGGGGTTATTCCGCCTGCAACTGTAATATTAATTGAACCATCATTCTGACCATAGCATGTTACATTCGTTTTGGAACTTGTAATAGTTAACAATGAGGGTTGTGTAACAGAGTATGAGAGTATAACGCTATTTGAATTCCCATCGGTAACAGTTACCTGATAGGTTCCCGCACTCAATCCCGTTAACGCAGAATCGGTAGCCGCAAATGGATTAGAATCCTTTAGCCAGGTGTATGTGTATGGCGGAATCCCAAAGTATGGTGTAACCGTTAACTCTCCATCGTCCCCCCCGTTACAACCAACATTCTTTTTACTGGTAAAAGTTGCCGAAAAATCCCTGTGGTATTTACCGATAAAAAGGTCTTTAAATGAAGTTGCCGAATTTGTTAAAGTATTTGTCCCCGCCGTTAGTGTTGGTGACATGAAGTAACCACCAAGGTATATATTGTAATCATTATCCAGGCATACGCCTTGTCCCCGATCCTCCAACGTTCCCGAGACAGAATTTGCCGAAACGGCATTCGATTCCACATCGAAAACAAAATATGCGGCATCATATCCTCCTCCCGAAGTGATAGTCCTTAAATTGAAATTGATGGTGTTAGAGAAGTATCCCGTGGCAACCAAAATATTATTTAGAATATTAAGGCCATAGCCAACGTCTGCACCAGTGCTTCCAATTGTTTTTTTCCAAAGCAACCGACCGTCTAAATTGTATTTGGCGAGGAAAATATCATTAGTTCCAGCAGCCCCAGTATTAAAAAATTGTGAAGACTGTTGTGTTCCCGTACTATCTATTGTGCCCGTTCCCTGAATGTAGCCAATTAAATATGTGAAATCATCGTATATGGCAACGCTGTTAAGCTGATCATCCGATGTACTACCCCCTTTCCGAACCCATTCAGCAGATCCATCGGCGGTGTTTGCTTTTATGAGAATAATATCACCCTTTCCAGTTGACGTATAATCAGCACCATCAATTGTGGCTTTATCTAGTAATCCTCCTCCAACATAAATATAATTATAGTTATCACAAACAATAGATTTAAAAATAGGATTATCTGCCTCATTAGTTCCGGTAATTGGTATTTGCTTTGCCCATCGAAAAATTCCACTTGAAGTAAGACTTGCCAAGTATAGATCTTGAACATTATCTGCATTTGTGAAATTTGTTCCTGTAGTTCCATCGCCAATGGTTACGCTTGCACTTTTGAACAGTCCGGCAAGGTATAAATTCCCATCTGTCCCTAATGTGATGGCAGTTACCCTGTCGTTGTTTGTTCCGTAGGCAACTTTTTTAACCCATTGAATTGCTCCCAGAGAATTGTATTTAGCAACAAAGCCGTCAAACCCGCCGCTGGTTGTAATTGAATATCCACTACCAAAATCACAAGTACCCTTGGTCCTACCCGATAAATATACATTTTCACTTCCGTCTAAAACTAGTGTTTCCGGATAGTCAACGTCGGAACTTCCCGCAGTTTGCACCCAAAGTACATTCCCATCGGAATCGAGTTTTGCTAAAAAAATATCCTGGGCTTCTGATGCAGAACTCGGATAGCCATTGTAAGTAGTTCCACTCAATGTAAAATTTGAAATATACGACCCGGTAATGTAAATATTACCGGTTGCAGATAGTTTTACATCATATATATCCAGTTCATTTGATAAGTTAGGGTTTGGTGATTGTGTGAATTGCTTCACCCACTGCCAGTTTTGTCCCGATGTTATTAATGAAAATAAAATTAGGACAATCGTTATTAACCTTTTCATATCGGTCTAATTTTTATTCCTGATTTAATTTTGTCAACTTTTAAGCCATATATATTAAAAGTATGATTATGAATGCAGTATAAATTAACAAGAGAATTCCCGTGTAAAAATAATACCGATTTCGTACATTCGTAGTATTTAATTACGTATTATTTGGGTAAATGGTTGTTTGTTAAAACTTTTTTTGCAACAGATTGTAATCGGTTCGTCAAAATTATGAGCATAATAATTCACATTGGATACCCTAAAACTGCATCAACATGGTTTCAGGACGAGTATTTCCCTAAGATTGAAAATTACGATTATTTGGTTGATAGATGGCTTTTCTACAAGCTAATTTTTGAATCGGACAGCCTTTTATATAATCCGGAATTTACCAGAGATCAGGTTAAAAAAAATATAGGAAAGAAAAATTCTATTCTCAGCTCGGAGCAGCTTACCACATCTCTTGCCTTTGGCTGGCATTCGGGAAATTATTCAATTGCCTGCGCAAAAAAGCTGAAAGAAACATACCCCGGTGCAACCATTGTAATTTTCATTCGAAGGCAGCAATCCCTTATATCATCAGCATATCAGCAATACTTAAAAAATGGTGGAACTTTCGGGTTAAAAAAGTATTTGTATTCCGGGGAAGTTTTTGATTTTAACCATTTACATTTCGATAGGTTGATAGCCTATTACGATCAACTGTTTGGTAGCGATAGGGTTAAAGTTTACCTATACGAAGATTTTAAGGAGGATAACCATACGTTTTTGGAAAAATTTAATGCCGATTTAGGCATTAAGGTTGATTTGAGCAAAGTGTCATTTATACCAGTAAACAAAGGTTTAAGGGTTGGATTTGTGCCGCTTTTAAGACTGATAAATTATTTTCATAAAAAGCCAATAGGGAAAAAACGATTTGTATTTCATGTGCCGGGCGTAGTTTCCATTGCCAAAAAATTGATTAAACATGTAAACGTACTCCCACTATTCGGTAATTATTTGAATGAACGGAGCTTGCTTAGTCCTGGAGATATTGAATATATTAAAAAATATTATCAAGAATCTAATAACCTTTTGACAAACAGGTTGGGGGTTTGCGATTTAGAACGGTTTGGCTACTTTTTATAATTAATATGGACAAGGGACCAACAATACTCCATATAGGTTATCCTAAAACTGCCACGAAGTGGTTTCAGGGTAAATTTTATCCTTTTTCTGAGAATGCCCTTTATATCGATAGAGATTGGCTAACCGACACAATCATCTATCCTGATATTTTTAATTTCGATCCACAAGGTGCATACAGCAATATTTTTAAGCTAGCGGGAGGTAAGCAAATAATTATTTGCGATGAGCTGCTGCTCGGCGGGCTTGATATTGGCTACGGCTCGGGAGAATTTATTGAACATATAGCGAATAGGCTGTACGATACTTTTAAAAATTCCAAGATTGTCATTTTTATACGTAACCAGCATACAATAACGGAATCGATATATAGCCATTACATTAAATCGGGCGGAACGTATTCTGTTAAAAAGTTTTTGGGATATTCCAAAAGGCTGGGCAAGCATTTTATGAATTACCATCTGTTCAACCCTGCGTATTTGTACTACTGTAACATTGTTGGTTTATATTCAGGAATATTTGGCAAGGATAATGTTTACGTTTACCTATACGAAGATTTTGCTACAGATCCAAAACTATTTTTAGAAAAATTCTGTGGCGATTTAAATATTGTTAAGCCCAATGGTCTCGATTATAATGTCCGTTTAAACGCTAAGTTTTCAGGTATTTCATTAAGATTTATGCGTTTTTTTAATTATTTTACAAACAGGAATACCCCATTTAAAAATTATTTTGTTGGTTTTCCGGGCCTATACCCGGTGTTAATTTCAACTTGTAATTATATTGATAATCAAAAACTATTCAAGTTCAAACCGTTTAAGTTAAGTGATTCAACGCATCGGTGGATAGATGAAACTTACAGGAATGAAAATCGAAAGTTGAAGGGATACGTCGATACCGAAAAACTCAAGCAGTACGGTTATCCACTCTAAACAAAAAGGGGCCCAGGCCCCTTCATCTTTCCGATAAGGATCTATTTAGATAATCAGCATTGCATCGCCATAGGTGCCAAACCGATATTTTTCCGAAATAGCCACCCTATAGGCATCGAAAAGCAGGTCATACCCGGCAAATGCAGAAACCATCATTAGTAAGGTTGATAGCGGCAGATGAAAATTCGTTATGAGCATATTGGGAACGCTGAAATCATAGGGAGGAAAGATAAACTTATTGGTCCATCCGCTGTATGGTTTCAGGTATCCATCGGTGGTTACCGAACTTTCCAATGTACGGAGCACGGTAGTCCCCACCGCACAAATATTTTTTCTGTTCTGCTTGGCAGTATTTACAATTTCAACGGCCTCTTCGGGAATGTTTATCTGTTCGGAATCCATTTTGTGCTTTGTTAGGTCCTCCACATCAACAGATCGGAAATTACCTAAACCCACATGAAGCGTAATTTCAGCAAAGTTTAGCCCCTTTATTTCAAGGCGCTTCAGCAGCTGTTTGCTAAAATGTAACCCGGCGGTAGGTGCGGCAACAGCACCTTCGTG
>JBFXEO010000027.1:0-20544 GCA_050180015.1 Bacteroidales bacterium
ATTGCCGATTCCGACCAGTTTACCGAGAAAGGCTATCAGCGAGCCGGATATAAAACGCTCGATGCCGTTTTGGAGATAAACTTGCAGGACTATACGGTTATTTCTGCCCCCATAACAACCCTTACAAGGGAGAGCCTTAAGGATAGCGGGCTCGATAATAAAAGTATTGTTCGAAGCAAAAATATGTTTGCCTTGGGGATGGTTTACTACGTATTCGACCGTCCGCTTAGCTTTACCGAGAAATACTACGAGGTAAAATTTAAGAAGAAACCCGAGATTGTTGAGGCTAACAAAAAGGTGCTTCGCGATGGGTTTAACTATGCGGCCAACATACAGGCAATCCCCAATACATATTCTATAAAAGCTGCCACTTCTTTACCTAAAGGGAGATACCGTACAATAAACGGGAATACGGCTACAGCTTGGGGTTTAATTGCTGCTGCTGAAAAAGCCGGACTTCCTCTGTTCTGTGGTTCATATCCTATTACACCTGCAACCGAAATTTTAGTTGAACTTGCAAAGCGTAAGGATTTAGGCGTAAAAACCTTGCAGGCTGAGGATGAAATTGCAGGCATCTGTACCGCGATTGGCGCATCCTATGCCGGCAACTTTGCAGTTACAACAACATCGGGCCCAGGTCTTTCCTTAAAATCGGAGGCTATGGGACTTGCTGTAATGACCGAGTTACCCTTGGTTATTGTTGATGTCCAGCGTGGAGGCCCTTCAACCGGGTTGCCCACAAAAACGGAACAGTCCGACTTGGTTCAGGCATTGTGGGGAAGAAACGGTGAGGCTCCTATGGTTATTGTTGCGGCCAGCTCGCCAAGTAATTGTTTCGATTATGCTTTTATGGCCGGTAAAATTGCCATGGAGCACATGACACCTGTAATACTCTTAACCGACGGATTTATTGCAAATGGTTCTGAACCTTGGCGTATTCCAAGCATGAAGGATTACCCTTCCATAACCCCCCCCATTGTTGCCGAGGGGACCGAGGGGTATCAACCTTACGCCCGCGATGGGGAACGATTGGCAAGAGGTTGGGCTTTCCCCGGCAAAAAGGGTATTGCCCACCGTGTCGGAGGCTTGGAAAAAGATTTCCTGAAGGGTTCCGTCTCTCACGATCCAATTAACCATCAACGCATGGTTGATGTTCGCGCCGCGAAGGTTCAGAGAGTTCAGGAATTTATCCCCGAGCAGCAGGTGATTGGCGATAAGGACGGCGACCTGCTTGTCGTTGGATGGGGCGGAACTTATGGACATCTACTAACCGCTGTGCAGGAAATGCGCGCTGAGGGGAAGAGCGTTTCACTATGCCATTTCAGCTACATCAGCCCGCTTCCCAAAAATACGCATGAAATTTTTGGTAGATACAAAAAGTTGATTGTATGCGAGCTGAACATGGGGCAGTTTGCCAGCTACCTACGCATGAATTTTCAGGAATTTAATTACTTGCAGTTTAACAAGGTACAAGGGCTTCCCTTCACTGTTGTTGAATTGGTTGACAGGTTTAATCAAATTTTGGAGGGTAAATAGCCATGGAAGAAAAATACTTACACTATACTCCACAGGATTTCAAGAGTGACCAGGAAGTACGTTGGTGTCCCGGTTGTGGCGACCATGCCATTCTGAACGCTGTACAAAAAGGCTTGCCCGATGTTTCTAAAACCTTAAAGTACAATCTGGAACGTTATGTGTTTGTTTCGGGTATTGGTTGTTCAAGCCGCTTCCCGTACTATGTTAACACTTACGGTTTCCATGGCATTCATGGTCGCGCTTCGGCAATAGCCACCGGCGTTAAGGTTGCCAACCCAACGTTGAGCGTTTGGCAAATTACCGGTGATGGCGATGCGTTGGCTATTGGAGGTAATCACTTCATCCATGCTGTACGTCGTAACATCGATATCAACATACTCCTTTTCAATAACCAAATTTACGGCTTAACCAAAGGTCAGTACTCACCAACCTCTCCGCTGGGTGCAATTACAAAAACATCGCCTTATGGAACCGTGGAACATCCTTTCTGTCCGGGAGAGCTGGTAATTGGAGCTCAGGGTAAATTTTTTGCCCGTACTCTTGATGTTGATGTTAAGCTGACATCGGAAGTAATGGTTGAGGCTGCAAAGCATGATGGTACCTCGGTTGTGGAAATTCTTCAGAACTGCGTTATTTTTAACGATGGTGCTTACGATTACATATCCGACCGCGAATTCCGCGATGACCGGGTTATTGTACTCCGTCATGGTGAAAAAATGGTGTTTGGTAAAAATCGTGATAAAGGGTTAATTCTAAGCGGCCTTAGCCTTAAGGTTGTTACTATCGGGCAGGGCGGTTTTACCATGGATGATATTCTTGTACACGATGCCTACAACCCAAATCCCGGGGTACACATGATGCTGGCAAACATGGAATACCCCGATTATCCTGTTGCGCTGGGCGTTATCCGTAATGTTAAGGATTCAACCTACGACGATAATGTTCGCGATCAGGTACTTGATATAATGAAAAATGCCAAAATCCGTAATGTTGACGATTTACTGAACAGCGGCGAAACGTGGGAGGTATAATCCTAAAATATGATTCATGGGAAGGGGGGGAGAGCCCCCCTTTTCTTTTTGATAGGCGTAAATCAACAATCAAACAAAATTCTATAAATTAGCAATTGCTAAAACTGCCAGTATGCTTAGTGTTATTCCCGATCAGACATACTTAACTTCCTACCAGCTCGATATTTACGATACCTCGTTCGATAAGCTGATGCAACGGAGGATATACAGGGTACTCCTGATTTGCAGCAGCTACGATGCATTTATGCTGGAGGAGGATGGACGAATAGATGAGCAGATTTTTAATGAGTACGTTTCGCTGAACTTGCGGTATCCTCCCGTATTTATTCAGGCACATTCTGCACGTGAGGTTTTGCGGGTTTTACAGGAAGAAAGGATCGATTTAATAATTTCCATGCTTAACGTGGGTGAGATAGACACCTTTAATCTGGCCAAAATGCTCAAGGTAAGGTATCCTTCCATTCCAATTGTAATGCTCACCCCGTTTTCCCGGGAAGTTTCAATTCGGCTACAGCACGAGGATTTATCTGCAATTGATTATGTTTTTTGCTGGCTGGGCAATGCCGATTTACTTTTGGCCATTATTAAGCTTATTGAGGATAAAATGAACGCCGAGTACGATATTCTTGAAATAGGCGTTCAGGCAATTATTCTTGTGGAGGACTCTATAAGGTACTACTCATCGTTTTTGCCTAATATATATAAAATTGTATTTAGGCAGGCCCGTAGCTTCATGACAGAGGCCCTCAATGAGCATCACCGGATGCTCCGTATGCGTGGTCGTCCCAAAATTCTGCTCGCCACCAACTACGAGGAAGCCGTGGAGCTGTACACCAAATATAGGAATAATATACTAGGTGTGATTTCCGATATTAGCTATAAGGTCGATAATCAGCGCGACCATTTCACCAAGGCAGGGTTGCGGCTCTGCAAGCTTATCCGGTCGGATGATTTCAATATGCCATTCCTGCTCCAGTCATCCGATAACAGCAACAGAATTTACGCCGAGGAGCTTGGCGTGGGATTCATCCATAAGTACTCTAAAACATGCAGCATAGAGCTTCGCGATTATATTATCAACAATTTTGGCTTTGGCGATTTTATCTTTCGCGATCCCGATACAATGCTCGAGGTGGGGCGTGCCTCCGATTTAAGCCAGCTTCAGCAGCTTATCCTGACGGTTAAGGATCAATCGTTGGTTTACCATACAAGCCGTAACGACATATCGAAATGGCTGAATGCCCGTGCAATTTTCTCCATAGCACAGCTTTTTAAGCCAATGACCCTAAAGGATTTTAAGACAATAGAGGATGCCCGTAATTTCCTATACTACGCAATTTCGGCATATCGGCTTAGCAAGGGACGGAGCATTATTGCCAAATTCGACCGTAATACTTTTGACGAGTACAAGTTTTTTGCCCGGATTGGCGAGGGCTCCATTGGCGGTAAAGCCCGGGGATTGGCGTTTATAAATCAGGTGATAAAGGATCATAACCTTTTTCACAGGTTCGATGATGTGCTCATTAGTATTCCCCGAACAGTTGTTATTAGCACAGACTTGTTCGACGAGTTCATGGAAAACAACAACCTGTACGGGATAGCCCTGCAGGATATTGATGATGAAATAGTGCTCAACACTTTTGTATCGGCAAAACTTCCGGAAAGGCTAAAGGTAGATTTGCGCAGGGTGGTCGAAATTTTTAAGCGACCCTTGGCCGTACGGTCATCGAGTAAGCTGGAGGACTCGCATTACCAGCCTTTTGCCGGAATTTATAGCACCTACATGGTTCCCCGAACCGGTGATCTTGATTTGATGCTCCGAATGCTTTGCCAGGCGATAAAAGCGGTTTACGCCTCGGTTTTCTTCAAGGCAAGCAAGGCCTACATGAATGCAACTCAGAATGTCATTGACGAGGAGAAAATGGGCATTGTCATTCAGGAAATTTGTGGCAATCAGTATGGCAATATTTACCTCCCAACTCTTTCTGGCGTTGCCCGCAGCATTAACTTTTATCCAATTGGCTCGGAACGCCCCGGAGATGGTATAGCCAGCATTGGCTTTGGTCTGGGTAAGCTGATTGTCGATGGTGGCGTGTCGCTTCGTTTTTCTCCAAAATACCCTAAAAAAATTTTGCAGCTCTCGTCGCCCGAAATGGCATTGCGCCAAACCCAGAAAAGTTTTTATGCGTTAAATACCGATCCGGCAACATTTGTCCCCAGCATAGATGATGGCATGAACCTGGTAAGAATGAACATCAACGAGGCCCGCAACATTCCCGATTTACGGTTTGTCACCTCTACCTACGACTTGCACAGCGGAATTATACGCGATGGGTACCTGGATGACGGAATGAAGCTGATAACCTTTTCCGCAATTTTAAAGCATAAAGCAATCCCTTTGGATGAAATAATCCAAACCTTGCTGGAAATAGGGCAAAGGGAGATGAATAATCATATAGAGATTGAATTTGCCCTTAACATGAATACTCCGGCGGGAATGCCAAAACTTTTCAACTTTTTGCAGATTCGCCCCATTGTGGATAGCGATCAGTCCGAAACGGTTAGCTGGAATGCGGTGGATTACACCAGGGCTATTATTTTCTCTAAATCTGCCCTGGGTCATGGCATAGTCAGGGATATTCTGGATTTTGTTTACGTTAAACCCGAAAAGTTCAATCCGGCATACACCAAGGACATTGCCCGCGAGGTGGAAGAGGTGAACCGGAGGTACATTGAGTTAAAGCGGAATTACATCATAGTAGGCCCCGGTCGCTGGGGCAGTAGCGACCCGTGGTTAGGAATTCCCATAAAGTGGTCGCAAATTTCCGAAGCTAGGGTAATTGTAGAATCCGGGCTCGAAAATTTTCGGGTCGATCCGAGCCAGGGTACGCACTTCTTTCAGAACTTAACCTCGTTCAGGGTGGCGTATTTGACTATTAACCCGTACATGAACGACGGTATTTACGACATAGAGTACCTTAACTCCAGAAGGGCTTCTTACGAAACAGAGTATCTACGGTGTGTTACGTTTAACAAACCGCTATCCATCCAGGTCGATGGTAAAGGGAATTTGGGTATCATTCTGAAAGCGGATGAGTAGGTTTAAGTTTTAAATTGTCATAAAAACCCCAAAAACCTGTTTAACATCATATTTTTCAATGATCTTTTTCTTTTGAAATGTCATTATTAAGATTCAAATTTGAACAACTTTTTCAGGGCATAAACCTGAACTTTTTAACAAAAACAACGAGTTTTACAATTTAAAAAATTAAGCGATGAATGTAAATAAACTAATGGCTGACCTTGAAAAGAAACACCCGGGCGAGGTGGAGTATTTGCAGGCAGTTCGCGAAGTTCTTGAGTCAATTGAAGAGGTTTACAACCAAAACCCACAGTTCGAATCAGCCAAAATTATTGAACGTTTGGTTGAGCCTGACCGTATTTTTACCTTTAAGGTGCCGTGGATGGACGATGAAGGAAACATTCACGTAAATCTTGGGTATCGCGTTCAATTCAACAACGCCATTGGGCCCTACAAGGGCGGTCTTCGTTTCCACCCCAGCGTTAACCTTTCAATTTTAAAATTCTTAGGTTTCGAGCAAATTTTCAAAAATTCGCTTACCACTTTGCCCATGGGTGGTGCTAAGGGAGGTAGCGATTTCAACCCTAAAGGCCGTAGCGATGCAGAGGTTATGCGTTTCTGCCAGTCTTTCATGCTGGAGCTCTGGAAGCACATTGGCCCTGAAACCGACGTACCCGCTGGCGATATAGGTGTTGGTGGTCGCGAAATAGGCTTCCTATACGGTATGTACAGGAAACTAGCCAGCGAAAACACTGGTGTTTTAACCGGTAAGGGTATTAACTGGGGAGGTTCTTTAATCCGTCCCGAAGCTACTGGTTTTGGTGCTACCTATTTTGCTAAAGAAATGCTTGCAACTAAAGGCCAAACCTACAGCGGTAAAAGAGTTGCCATTTCTGGTTTTGGTAATGTTGCCTGGGGTGCCGCTTTAAAGGTAACCGAACTTGGTGGTAAGGTTGTTACCATTTCTGGCCCAGATGGTTACATCTATGACGAGGCTGGCATCAGCGGCGAAAAGATCGATTACTTACTGGAACTTCGCGCTTCGAACCAAGATATCGTTGAACCTTACGCTAAGAAATTTGCTGGTTCAAAATTTTTCGCGGGCGAACGTCCATGGGAAGTAAAGGTTGACGTAGCTATGCCGTGTGCAACTCAGAACGAACTTGGTAAGGAAGATGCTGAAGCATTGGTAAAGAACGCTGTTATTTGCGTTGCTGAAGGTGCTAACATGCCATGTACCCCCGAAGCTATTGAAGTATTCCACAGGAATAAAATCCTATTTGCTCCTGGTAAAGCTGTAAACGCTGGTGGTGTTGCTACTTCTGGTCTTGAAATGAGCCAAAACAGCATGAAGTTGAACTGGGCGCGCGAAGAGGTTGACGCTCGTTTACACCAAATTATGAAGAGCATACACGAAGCTTGCGTTAAACATGGTACCGATAAAGATGGTTACATCAACTATGTAAAAGGCGCTAACGTGGCTGGTTTCATTAAGGTTGCCAACGCAATGCTCGATCAGGGTTTAATCTAAACCATTTGAATTTGATATTTGTTTATAAGGGGCTCAATTATCGAGCCCCTTTTCATTAAAATTATGTAACTATGGGAACCACATCATTAATTATTTACCAGGGAGATTTAAGAACGAAGGCTACACATGTACAGTCCGGTGTGGGAATTGCCACCGATGCCCCAACCGATAATCAGGGTAAAGGCGAGTTCTTTTCGCCAACCGATTTGCTGGCCACATCGCTTGGCTGCTGTATGGTTACCATTATGGGAATTGCTGCAAAAACACATGGTTTCAATATCGATGGAACTACAATTGAAGTTCAGAAGATAATGGGAACCAATCCGCGCAGGGTGGTTGAGATTGTAGTTGATTTGCATTTCCCGCACAGTAGCTACTCTGCCAAGGAGCGAAAGTTAATAGAGTTATCTGCCAAGGAATGTCCTGTGGCGCAAAGCCTACATCCAGCTTTAAAGCAAACGGTAAACTTCCATTACGGAGAATAAAAAACGGGCTAAGCCCGTCTTCGTCTTATGCTCAGAATTTGGAATATAGTGTCGTTTGTTTTAAAGTGTTTGCCTGCTTTCTGCGGTAATATTTTTGTCAACCTTCTTAATTAGTCCTTGAAGAACGTTGCCCGGGCCAAGTTCAACAAACGATGTTGCGCCGTCGGCAAGCATATTCCTGGTGGTTTGCGTCCAACGTACAGGTGCGGTAAGCTGTGCAATAAGATTTTTCTTAATTGCCTCGGGGTCTGTGGCGGGTTTTGCATCAACGTTCTGGTAAATTGGACAAATCGGTTTGTTGAATGAAGTTGTGTTAATGGCGGCTGCCAACTCCTGTCGCGCAGGTTCCATCAGCGGTGAATGGAAAGCCCCGCCTACGGCTAATTTTAGCGCACGTTTTGCGCCGGCCTCTGTTAATTTCTGACAGGCAATTTCAATGCCTTTTATTGAACCGGAAATTACAAGCTGCCCGGGACAGTTGTAGTTTGCAGGAACAACAACCTCATTGATGGATTTACAAATTTCTTCTACTTTTTCATCCTCAAGTCCAAGCACGGCGGCCATGGTTGATGGTTCTCTTTCGCAGGCCTTTTGCATGGCCTTTGCACGGGCCGAAACCAGCTTTAACCCATCCTCAAAGTTAAGCGCTCCGGCAGCTACCAATGCTGAGAATTCTCCCAAAGAGTGGCCTGCTGCCATTTCGGGTTTGAAATCATCACCTAAAACCTTTGATAGAATAACTGAGTGAAGGAATATTGCTGGTTGAGTTACCCTGGTTTGCTTTAAGTCCTCATCGGTGCCGGCAAACATTAAGTCTGTAATTCGAAAACCAAGAATTTGATTGGCCTTTTCGAACATTTCCTTGGCCATTGGCGAGTTTTCGTAAAGGTCTTTTCCCATACCCACAAACTGAGCGCCCTGACCGGGGAATACGTATGCTTTCATAATTAATCGGTTAATGATTTTGCATGGCAAATGTAAGTCATTTTTCGGGATATTCAACTTGTACCCGGTAATGCCGGATTGATGCCTTGGGGTTACATTCCTACGGGAGATATTGTTCGTATCCGGAATCGAGTTGTACCATAGCTGTTTGATGATTAAAATAGTGGTTACCAATACTTCTTTCCACAGGGAAAGTTCCGGGTAGCATTATTCCCACACCAGCTCATCAACAGGTATATCGCTGAGGAGTAAATTTTTCTCAGTAATTGTAATTTCTCCAATGGGGCTAATCCTTACTGTACCATCGTAAAGTTTTCCATCCTCAATTAAGCAGGAAAGCACAACGAATTTACCTTCTTTTTTATAAGTTACGGGAGGTTTAATTAACGATTCTATTTGTTGGAATTTTGAGGTACCGGGCATTCGGGCGAAGTCTATATCATCAATTGATGTGATTAAATGGTTCCTTTTGTTCTGGATAAATGCGGTGTTTAGCACCAGCTTGGCGTAATCTAATATGTTGCTGATGTTTAAGCTGGGTGGTTCAATTTTATTAGCCGTACTCCAGCTGGTTAGCTTGCCCTCCAGGGGTATGGCTGTATCGCCATTATCGAGTATATAGTACTGTACAAACGGAGCGTAACTCGTATCGATTAAAGTAAAAAGCTTAAAATGGGTATAAAATGTAAGCGGTGTTTCCTGTAGGGTACATTTGCGGATATTTATTATAGACGATCTCAGTGTTGCATTAACGGCTGCTGCCAATCTTTCACAACGTTGTTTCACCATTGATACTCCCATTACTCTGTTTAATACTTTTGAAAAACAATATAGTGTATATTTTGCGTAAAGTCAACAAAATTAATAAATATATTGCATGGCTAAACACAATCAGAATCATCATACAACCTCTGTTTGTTAACCGTTGAAATCCGGTAAGGTAAATTTAACTATAGGGTATGCAAATACTTTTTTGTAAGTTTTAAACAATCGTTGAAAATCATGAACCACCGTATATTAAAAGATGTTCGGCGTGTAACATACTGGTGAAAATCTTAAAAAAACATCGTTATTTTTTGATATAAACGATTTTACTTTATTTTTGTAGAGTAACCGAATTTGATAACAAAACAATTAAACTATGAGAAAATTTCTACTAATGATTCCACTCTTGCTGCTATTCAGCAATTCCAACGCTCAACTATTTACAATTTTTGGACAAGATGTTGGGTTTGTCTATCTCGGGCCAAGAGTTGGTATGAACATGTCGAAACTTACTGAGTTTGCAGGAGATTCGTTTGAGAAGTATAAGTTTGGCTATCAGCTGGGGGCGGTTGGTGAGTTCGGATTTACCTCCCGATTTTCTATTCAAACTGAATTGATGTTTTTTAAGAAGGGGGGCAAGGACGATTTTAGTAAGGTAAAAATGAATTATATAGGACTTCCTATACTCGCAAAATACGCATTCAAGGCATTTGGCCTGACCAAAGTTTATGCTATGGGTGGTACTTATGCCAACGTTCGGGTTGGCGGAGAAGTAGAATATGACGATGGAAGCACCAATTCGTTGGGCTCTGACATGAAAAAGTATGAATGGGGGCTTGGATTTGGTGCAGGGGCAGAATACCCCATGAAGGGTGGAATTGCTGCGCTCGATTTTAAGTATTATATGGGAGTTACCGATATTCACAAGAACGATGATTATAAAACCAGAACCAGGTCGTTTGAGTTGGTGCTATCCTACAAGTTTGATTTGGTTGATTTAATGTTTAAGCTGAAAAAGAAACACGATAATAATGAAAGCGTCAACGCTGTTGACAGCAAAGATAAGGCTAAAGGCCTAAAGGTGGAAGAGTAAAGTTGTCCTTAAACGGGAATGGGCCACAATTTTGTGGCCCATTCCCGTTGGGGTACGTATCGTTTTCACAGGCCTTTAGCTTTCGCCAGCTGTTATCGCTATAATTTCAGCTGGAGCAGCGTTGATGGGCTTTTTGTTGAGTTGTACCATTGCCTCAGCAGCATTTACGTTTTTTGCTGAGTTTGCTTGCAAGTTTTTCCAGAAAGCATTTGAAGGATTCTATGGAAAGCCCCGAGGGGGCTTTTTGATTGTAGCGAAAAGCAGTACCCCTAATGTAATCGAACACCTATCAGGTGAATAAATTCCTCTCGGGTTTTAAAGTCTGAAAGGAATGTACCGGTGAATGCCGATGTGGTTGTAACAGAATTTTGTTTCTGAACACCACGCATTTGCATACACATGTGTGCCGCTTCAATTACCACAGCAACACCCATTGGGTTTAAAGTTTCCTGTATGCAATCGCGGACCTGCATGGTTAATCGTTCCTGCACTTGCAATCGACGGGCATAAGCCTCCACAACACGCGCAATTTTGCTAAGTCCAGTTATGTAACCATTGGGTATGTATGCCACATGCGCTTTTCCGTAAAACGGGATCATGTGGTGTTCGCACAAGGAGTAAAGTTCGATGTCCTTTACTATCACCATTTGAGGGTAATCTTCCCTGAATTTGGTGGATCTTATTATTTCGAGGGGATCTACATAATATCCATGGGTTAAAAACTGGATGGATTTTGCAACTCTCAGGGGAGTTTTTTGTAAACCTTCCCGGTTTACGTCTTCGCCCAGTAACTCAAGAATTGCCTTGTAATGCCCCGCTAGTTTTTTTGTCGTTTCCGGATTCCATTTGTCTATTCTTGAGTAACCTTCGTTCTCGTTTATAGCGGCATCATTGTCAATTATTTCCATCGAATAGTATATGTTTGTTAAGCTATGAATTTATTTTCCTCCGTAGTATTCCACCGAATTGTTCTCCGTTTCGTTAATCTTAACACGGTGCAGTTCGGCATTTAACCTTTTGATGGGCTGTTCCAGCTCATTCCAGATTGATATCGCAAGGTTTTCCGTTGAGGCCAGCTTGCCCTTCATAAAATCAACGTCCACGTTGATGTTTTTATGATCCAACTTGTCAATAACCAATGTTTTTATCAGCTTACTAATGGTTTTTAGGTTTACCACAAATCCCATATCGGGATTAACCTCCCCTTTTATGGTAACAAAAAGCTCAAAGTTATGCCCGTGCCAATTCTCGTGTGAGCAATTTCCAAAGGTTTCATAGTTTTCCTCATCGGAGAAATCCTTCCGGAAAAGTCTGTGTGCAGCGCTAAACCTTTCTCTACGTGTTACGTAAGTAGTTGGCATTTTAGGTTATTTTGATTATTAGAAAATAGAAGGCGTTAGCCGGTAAATCGTAATTTCCGGCGGGTTTGCAACGTTAAGTTTATCGAAATAGAATACATGATTTACGGGAAACGTTCAAAACCAACAGCTGCCTACCGCCTAAATTTTCGGTTAAAGATAAAAAAACTATATCTTTCGGGATGGAAATAATTGTTAAAAGAGTATAACCTTGAGGATACTACTAGTAGCGGCAACAGTTTTGGAGGTTAAAAAGCTTACCCTTCAAACTTTGGATGAGGGAATTCCCGTTAAGGTTGATTCGGGTACCAATCATTCATTGTATATTTTAATTACAGGGGTTGGTGCCGCCCCTACCGCTTTTTACATGGGCCGGTATGCGGAAGGTTTCGATGTAGTTATAAATATTGGAATTGCAGGCAGCTATTCGTCGAAGCTGGCTGTGGGTCAGGTGGTGGTTGTCCGGCAAGATATGTTTGGCGATTACGGTATTGACGATAATGGGAAATTCCAAACGTTGTCGCAGGCGGGGTTAATGGGTAAATCGTTGTTGTCCAGTGCTGGACTTATGGTCAACCCCTGGATCGGCAAAGAAATTGTTATCGCGGAACTCCCCCTTGTAAGTGGCATTACGCTGGGAACCGCAAGTGGTTCCGAAAGCATAGTTGAACGGGTTACTAATACATGGAATCCGGACATTGAAACAATGGAGGGTGCGGCCGTTTTTTACTCGTGCCTGCTTCTTCATCGGCCATTTATTTGCCTGAGGGCAATATCAAATTGGGTAGGGCCCCGGAACGCTGATAGTTGGAATATAGATGGTGCATTGAATAATTTACATGCCGCGGCATTGAAACTTATTCAAAGTTTTGGTGTTACTGCATGGTGAATAAATTGAACTTTTTATGAGGTTGAAGTTAAATTTTTCTACCTGCCCTAACGATACATTTATGTTTGGTGCCCTGGTAAACAGTAAGATAAATAGCGGTGACTATTTATTCGACGTAATGCTTTCCGACATAGAGGAACTTAATGGTTTGGCGGTACAGGGTATTCCCGATGTTACAAAGCTAAGCTTTGGGGTCCTCCCCAAGGTTGCTGGTGACTATCAGCTGCTTGATTCCGGAAGCGCACTGGGGAAAGGGGTGGGGCCGCTGGTGGTAAGCCGGAAAAAAATTTACCCCGATGAAGTTTCCTCTGTCCGGGTAGCTCTCCCCGGTGAGCATACAACGGCTCACCTGCTTTTTAACCTAGCCTTTCCCGGCACGCGGCGGAAATCGTTTTACCGTTTCTCCAATATTCAGGATGTGGTTTTAAGCAATGAAGCCGATGCGGGCGTAATTATCCACGAATCACGGTTTACCTACCAGGCAAAGGGTTTGCTTAAAGTAATGGATTTAGGTGATTTTTGGGAGAAAAAAACAGGATTACCAACTCCGCTGGGCGGAGTTGCCGTTAGGAAAAGTTTACCGGAGAATGTGAGGGTTGCTATAAATCAGCTGCTTTGTAGTAGCATCGAGTTTGCCTTTAAAAATCCACAGGAAGTATTGCCATACGTAAAGCAATACGCACAGGAAATGGATACCGAGGTTATGCTTAAACATATAGATTTGTACGTCAACAAATTCTCGCTAAGCCTTGGTAATAATGGGCGTATGGCTATTGTTGAACTGCTAAAAGCATCGAATAAAATACCGAATGATTTTGATGAGGGTAAGTTTTTTATTGGTTAATACGCTGAAATACAGCGAACAATTATCTTACATTTGCGTTTACCATTAAAATTTAAACATCAAATAGTATTTATTATTAAGAAAATGTTAATTTTAGGATGAATAGGAGTGGTGGCGTTTTATTTACATATCAAATGGATACAATAAAAAAACCTTTTTTGGGGAGAACTCATCAAATTTTAGACAGAATACATTCGTTGGATGAAAAATGGTATGTAGAGTTTTGGATGATTCGTTACTATTTTTTAGGTATCGAGGTTTACAGCCGCAAAAAGGAGATTGTTAAGCATATAGATGCTAAAAATAATTCTTTTCAAAACCTGAACCAGTACAACTCCTCCTGTAAGTAATGGCCCGTTTTTGCAACAGTAATTATCCTTTACAAAAGATTCGGTGTAAGCATTTAAAGCTTCTTGAACAGTCAAAAAGTTTGATATTGAACTCGGGGCTTACTCAAACAAAATTGTTAAGCGGAAACATGGTAATTCTAAAAATACATCTCAATGGATAAAATAACGATATACGCCGATTGGCAGGATGGTTTAGCCTTTGAAGCCGAGGTTAACGGGCACAAAATAATGCTCGACGCCGACGAGAAAGTTGGCGGAAAAAACCAAGGCCCACGTCCAAAACCTTTAATGCTTGTAGCTTTAGCCGGGTGTACCGGAATGGATGTAATTTCCATACTTCAGAAAATGAAGGTTGAAGTGAAGAAATTTCGCGTAGGAGTTGAAGCCGGCCAAACCGATGAGCATCCAAAGCGCTACTCCGCAATGAAGGTTATATACGAGTTTTGGGGCAGCAACCTTCCGCTCGATAAAATTGAAAAGGCAATAAGCCTTTCCGAGGAACGTTACTGCGGAGTTAGCGCCGTTTACCGTCAGGCAATGCCCATAACCCACGAGGTTAGGTTAAACGAGGAATAGCATATTGGTTTATGGTTGGTAGTTAGATGCCAGTAAATACTCTATATTTAATTTAAACTTTCACCGTTTCATGCTCCATCGTGGCAATAACTAAAGCTATTCAAATAGAGGATTTGGTAGAGCAACTGCCCGAATCGGTTACTTTCCTCAAGGGGAAAGGCATACTATGTATAATTTGCGGGGAACCTATTTGGGGCACGCTACACGAAGTGGCTTCGCTAAAAGGGTATTCTGATGGTGAAATAGATACGCTTGTAGCCGAACTTAACAAATTAAAATAAGTGTAATTTATTTTGATTTTTAAACTCGTTACCATATCTTGCACCACGTAAACTAAGCCAAGATGCTATACATTATTAACAGTAACTCCAATAATAATTTCAACAATAATAGTTTGTTGAAGCAGGGAAGTTATTGCTAGTATTGATAAAAGTATAATAAGCAAGGCCTTCCCAGAAACGGGAAGGCTTTTTGTTTTAAACAATATAAAGCCATTAAAACCCAGGAACACCGAGAATAACGAAAACCCCAAAAACATGAACTACAACCTAAGTAATAACAATAATAATCGTCCTCCACCCCACCGGGATTGGATTACACTGTGTATGCCCTTCCCGGAGACCCGCGAAGGGCTTTTTTATTTCTGAACACGACAGAAAATAAGTAAAACGAATTTTAACCTAAATAACTACAGCTATGGAAACAACAGCAACAAAACAGTACCGTGCATTAATTGATGTACAACAAACGGAACAAGCCATCGCAGTGATCAAGGAAACCTTTCCGAAGAAACTTTCGCAGCAATTGAACCTGAAAAGGGCAACCGCACCAGTAATTGTTCCCGGAGGACTTGGAATAAACGATGATCTTAACGGAGTGGAGCAGCCCGTACATTTTATGGCCAAGGCATTAGGGCATCAACGGATAGAAATTGTGCAATCGCTGGCAAAATGGAAAAGACTTACACTCTGGAAACAAGGAGTTGATGAGGGAAAAGGGATTTACACCGATATGAATGCGCTCCGTCCCGATGAGATTCCCGACTCCACTCATTCCATTTACGTTGACCAGTGGGATTGGGAAAAGCACATTGCACCGAAAGATCGCACGGTTGAGTACTTCAGGCAAACAGTGAAATCTATTTACAGGGCAATCCGCCAAACCGAAGCGGTAATCTGTGAATCGTTTATGCAGATAAACCCAATTCTTCCCGAGAGAGTTCATTTTACTCACACACAGGAACTCGAAAGGATGTACCCTTACCTATCGGTGAAGCAGCGTGAACGGGAAATCTGTAAGAATTATGGAGCCGTATGTATCGAAGGAATTGGCTATCCGCTGACCGGTGGGAAACCATCGGATGGGCGTGCACCCGACTACGACGACTGGTCAACCCTCCGTCCCGATGGCTACCGGGGGTTAAACGGTGATATTCTGGTTTGGCATCCGGCAATTGACGATGCGTTGGAGCTATCGTCCATGGGAATTAGGGTTGATAAAGATGCCCTGGAATTCCAGCTTCAGCTACACAGCATGGAACACCGAAAAGAATTGTGGTTCCACCAGAAATTGATAAGCGGTACTTTACCCCAGTCCATTGGCGGTGGGATTGGGCAATCACGCCTATGCATGTTTTTACTCCGAAAAGCCCATATCGGCGAGGTTCAAGCCTCGGTTTGGCCGTTGGATATCGTAAAAGATTGCCAGGCCCGGAACATTCCGTTGCTATAGCTTTCTTGAGTTTTTGCCGATGATCAGCCCGGGTGATTCCGGGTTTTACCGTTTTCCCCCGTCCCCGTTGAATTTATACAGAGTAAAAATTGTCATCATGCGGTTAAGGTTGAGCGGACACCATTCTTTACAAACTAATACCAAAGATGTATCTTTACCAAAAAATAGATTATGCCTCGATTTAAGCTTACAATAGAGTACGACGGCTCCCATTACCGTGGCTGGCAGTTTCAGCGGGAAGTGGCAACCGTTATGGGAAAGTTGATGGATGCCTGTAAGGAAGTTTTCGGTAAACGCGATTATGAGCTATACGGTTCCGGCCGAACCGACTACGGCGTTCATGCACTGGCGCAGGTTGCTCACCTCGACATTGAAACAACAATGAGACCCAATGTGGCCATGCAAAAACTAAACGAAGTTTTGCCTGCATCCATCAATATACTGAAAGCTGAAAATGCTAGCTCAAAATTTCATGCGCGTTACGATGCGGTTGCCCGTAGCTATGTTTACCATATATCAACCCGGCGAACTGCCTTCGGAAAAGATTTTGTTTGGTGGATTAAGGACGATTTGGATGTAAAAGCCATGGCCGATGCCGCCGTGCATTTTGTGGGAATGAAAGACTTTAAATCGTTTGGAACCCCTGAAAAAGAAGGAGAATCAACATTGGTCAAACTTGAGTTAATTAAAATTTACGAGGTTGACGGCTCTATTCTAATTCACATTGTTGGATCGCATTTTCTTTGGAAAATGGTACGTAGAATAGTAGGAACTTTAGTCGAAGTTGGCAAAGGCAACCAAACCGAGAAGGATGTTGATAGCTATTTCAAACAATATTCCGATATTCCCGCCAAGTTTACGGCACCGCCATCGGGACTTTACCTTGAAAGAGTTTACTACCCCGGCGATAAAATCCAAGAAGAGCCAATTTGGCTAATTAATGTTGCAAAAGGTTAAAGAGATGTATTCCGGCTTTAAACTTTCTTCGAAAAAAGGTAAGTTGATATAATGGCCACCAATCCGGCAAAAAAGAAATTGACGAGTTTTGCCGTAATAATCTCATCCATCCCGGTGCTAATCCAAATTATGGTAAAAGCCATTCCCGCTATAATGGTTGTAAGTGCCGCTTTGCCATGGAATTTCTTCCAGAAAAGGGTTAAAAGAATGACCACCGAGAAAGTACAGCCTATACCTGCCCAAACATAGCTGACCAACGTGAAAATTACCTTTTGGGGCGATATGTATGCTATTGCCAAGGCAACTATTGCGAGCAGGGCAGTTATTACCCTTGATTGAAGCAAAGCCTGCTTTTCGGTGATCGACTTTCTGAATGGTTTTACAATATTCTCGCTCAACTCCGTGGACGAAAGAATTAAAAGTGAATCGGCGGTGGAAACCATTGCCGCAATTGCCCCCGTTATCAACAAAGACGCAAAGGCCGGCGGAAATATTTTCAGCAATGTTGCCGGCATAACATATTCCCTGTCGGCAAGCGTGTTAGGGCCAAATATTGCCAAGCCAATTATTCCAAGCAGCATTGCACCAACGTAGGCAACAAGAGTCCATGCAATTCCAACATTTCGGGCTTTACGAGCCTGATGCACATCGCGAATTGCCATGAATCGCATGGATAGCTGGGGCATTCCTCCCAGATACCCAAAAAACCAGCTAAACCCTCCAACCAGGAACATTCCGGCGGATAATCCTTTTAATCCGTTAAAAAGTGATGCATGCGTAGCACTGGCATTCTTAAGGGCTAATCCAACCGACTGCGCATAAACATCGGGGTGATTGGCCAGATATATAAAACCAGCAATAGGCCCAACAACCAATGTGGTAATCATAATTAACGCCTGTACAACATCGGTATAAACCACGCTCTGAAACCCACCGTAAATTGTGTAGGGAATAATAACCAACGCCGTAATTAGCATCCCCCACCGTGGGTCGATATTGAACATGGTATGCAAAGTTTTTCCGCCTCCCAGGAACTGAGCACCTACGTAAAGAAAGAAAAAGAATACTATGGTGCTACTGCTTACCAGGCGAATCCACTTGGCAACCTCGCCATGCCTTTGGGCTAGATAGTCGGAGAAGGTTTTAACCTGAAATTTCTCTGCCTCGTCGCGTAACCGCCATGCCAAAAGCCACCATGCTGTAACTATGCCAAGAACACAACCTATGGCTGTCCAAATTTCTGACAATCCCATTGCATAGGCAACACCCGGTAACCCAAGTAAAGCCCATGATGATTCACCGGTTGCACGTTCCGAGAGAGCCGCAACCCATCCCGGCAAATTCCTCCCCGCAATGGCAAAATCGGTATTGGTTTTAACCTTTCGCCCCTGATAAATTCCCCATGATATAAGAAGTATCATGTAACCTATCATTACGGTTGCCAGCTGAATTTGTGTTCCCATGGCCAAACTATTTTAACTACAAACAAAGAATATCATCACGACTAAATTAAAAAAAAGTGGCAACTAATTCAATCTAAACTATCAACATATAAGAGCATCGCATTACCTTTTTCCGACATATCCATCTAATCCTGCTTTTATTTTGCCATTACTGCATATTAGCATAACTTGCACCAGGCAATATCGAAGCATGGAGGCAAAATACTACGTAAAACAAGATGATGGAGCCGTAACATGTAATTTGTGCCCACACAGCTGTCGCATCAAAATTAACAAGCTGGGAATTTGTAGTACCCGAAAAAATCAAAATGGAGCTTTGGAGGTTATTAATTCTGGAATTATTGCATCATCGGGGTTAGATCCCATTGAAAAAAAACCTTTATACCACTTTCATCCTGGTAGTAAAATATACTCCATTGGTGGATATGGATGTAACCTTAAGTGTGTATTCTGCCAGAATTTCGAAATATCGCAATGTGTCCCCGAGCAGGGCATTAATTTACGTACCTATGAACCAGCCGAAATAGCTGCACGCGCATCCATTTTACCTGAAAATATTGGGATTGCCTACACCTACAACGAACCAACCGTTTTTTTTGAGTTTATGCTTGGAACCGCTGAGGTAGCCAAGAAAAATAAGCTACTCAATGTAATGGTATCCAACGGGTACATCAACCCTAAACCATTGCATGATCTTTTAAATGTTATCGATGCTTTTAGTATCGATCTAAAAGCATTCTCGGAAAGTTTTTACCGTGGACTTACCGGCGGAAAGTTGCAACCAGTATTGGAAACTTTATACAGCATACGGAAGGCCAGCAAACATTTAGAGATAGCATTTCTGGTTATTCCGGGTAAAAATGATGATGCCGACGAGGCAAAATCGATGTTCCTGTGGATTGCAGAGAACTTGGGTGACAATACCGTGTTACATATCAACAAATATTATCCTGCTTACAGGTTACAAACGCCACCAACGTCCACCGAAAAGCTAATTGACCTGTACAATACGGCCAAGGAGCAGCTAAAGTATGTTTACATAGGGAACCTCCACGCCGAAGGGACTGGAAGTAACACAACATGCCCCGCTTGTAAATCCACTGTAATTAAACGATCCGGATATCATACCAAAATTACAGCACTCGACTCGCAAGGCTATTGTCAAATTTGCGGATTTGGTACTATTGTAAAGGTGTAATAACCTACTTAATCAGCAATTCATCGATATCGCGCTTGGGAACATGGTGTGTTCCTCCGGAGTCGCGCCAGTAAACCACGCTTCCATTCCCGGGTAATGGTTCAACTACAACCAGCTCCTTGGGATAGCCAATTGCCAGTACAAGCACCACCTTAAGATTCGCGGGAATATTTAACGCTTTTGCCAACTCCTCCCTTTTAACAGAGCCAATCATGCACCCGCCAAGTCCTTTCTCGGCTGCACCAAGCATAATGGTTTGTGCCATAATTCCCTGATCCCATTGCGTGGTTGACGATATATTCTGATCTTCCAGAACCACAATATACGCCGCTGGGCGTTCACCATCAACAGGGCCATCCCAATCCTTTAAATATCCAGCCCAGGCAAGGTTGGGGAATATTTTTCCGTTTAGCGATTTTTCGCTAGAGATGAAAAATTTTAAGGGTTGAAGATTCCTTCCCGATGGACATAATCGGGCCAGCGCAACCAGCTCAACCAACGTTTTTCCATCGATCTCCCGATCCTGATAGAATCTTCTGTAACTTCGGTTTTTTGCAACAATCTCTTTAAGCATAATCATCTTTTTAACTTTAGACAAAGGGAAAACCCGATGCGTTTAATGGACACCGGGTTTCACAATGGATATAATTTGCATTTTAGGATAGGCTTCGATGTAATAGCCAATCAACTATGAGTAAATCTTTCCTCAA
>JBFXEO010000028.1:0-19541 GCA_050180015.1 Bacteroidales bacterium
GTTGAGAAGGCAATTTGAAGGTTATACCCCCCGGTATTCCCCGATAAATTTAGTATTTCTCCGGCACAGTAAAGCCCGTCAATCAATTTTGATTCCATAGTTTTCCTGTTTACCTCGCTTAGGGCTATTCCGCCGGCAGTTACTATGGCTTCGTCCCAGCCCCTGTAGCCTGTCATTTGGAGGGTAAAATTCTTTAGCAGTGCTATAACCTTTTCCCTTTCGGAGTCTGTCATTTCCGATGCTTTTTTTCTGGAATTTAACCTGAGTTGACGTAGGAACACGGTTACCAGCTGCGATGGCAATAGATTTCGAAGGAGCATGGCAACCGTATAATTCTCGTTGCTAGCGCAACCCCGGCTAATTCTGGCTTGGAGTTTATCCGGGTCTAACGCTGGCTTCAGGTCAATGCTAACCGACACTTTTTTGCCATCGGTGAATAAATCTACTGCCTGAAGGCTTAACCGTAGGATGCAAGGGCCATCCAATCCATAGTCAGTGAACTCAACTTCGCCAAATTCCTCGGCTACTTTTTGGTTATCTGTAAGAATTGATGTTTTAACATTTCGCAGGTTTAGGCCATCCAGTGCCGGAAATGTTGGGTGGGTTTCGATTCCCGCTAGCGATGGTCTTAATGCTGTTATAGTATGTCCCACCTGCATTGCAAATTTATAACCATCGCCGGTAGAGCCTGTTGCCGGGTACGATTTCCCTCCGGTTGCAACAATAATTGCTCTTGCCTGTATTTTTTGGTTATTTTCAAGAATTACGCCCCTGCTGGTGCCACCCTCCACCAAAAGTTCTTTAACCGGGGTATGGTTGTAGAACGTTACGCCCTGTTTTTTTGCCCATTTTACAAGTGTTTCGGCAACATCCCAGGCCTTTCCGGAGGCTGGAAAAACTCGCTGTCCGCGTTCTGTAACCGTTTTTAGCCCATTTTCCTCCAGTAAATCTATAATTTGTTTGGTGAAAAATACACCGAATGCTGTATTAAGGAAACGGGGATTAGGGGTTATATTTTGAATAAACTCATCGAAAGGTTTTTCGTTGGTTATATTGCAGCGCCCTTTCCCGGTGATGCGAAGTTTCCGGGCAGGCTTTTCCATTTTTTCCAGAATGGCAACCCGTACCCCAAGCATTGATGCCCTGCCTCCAGCCAATATACCGGCGGGTCCGGCTCCAATAACTATAACGTCGTACTGATGGTTGGCCTGCATTACCCCGGTATTAATGCTGATGTTATGTTTAACTCGCCCCTTAACTTGCTGAAAAAGCAGAGCGGATAGCTTGCCGTGGAAGTTTTAATGGCTGCTTCAACCGTTTCATCAATCCCTTGTTTTTTTTCAATAAGATGTTCCTTTATTATATTATATACAGCAAGCTGGCTATCTGGGTTTTGCTCTCCCAGAATTAGCTGTGAGTCGAGTTCAGAAAAAAAGTTTATTATTTCGAGGTAACGGATTCGCTGCTTGTCGGAAAACTTCTGTAACGATGAGTAAGCGTTGGTAAAACTGGTAAACCTGTTTTTTAGGTTTTGCAGCACTTTTTTGGGCAGTTCTTTGTCTGGGATATTTCGTTTTAGGTAAATTTCGGTGTAGCGGAATACGCCAATCACCCCCAAGGCATCTAAATCGTCGGCTGTTGATACCAGGCGGGTGAGGTTTTTCATACTCATAGGCGTGTACACCGGCCCGCTTTTTACTGATTTGTCGTCGTGAAACTCTATGGCTTCTATAATTTCATCTAAGTTAATGTCTTTCTGCGTTGCCCTATTACTGTAGTATTCCCTGCAAATCTGTCCGCCAAGTTTACCGTGTATTTCGCCAATATCTATAGCTAGCCCGGAGTCGTGAAAAAAACATGCAACTATTGCATTCGTAATTAATGTTTCAGGGATATCTATGCCCGCCTTGTAGAGTTCAATGATAAGCTCCCGGCAGTGTAGCCAGACTCTCAGGTGATGCCGTGCGTCGTGCGAGGGCAGATTGGTACCGCTAAACACCTTGGCTATGTAGGAATAAAGTTCGTAGAGATGCTTCTGCTCTGCATTGTGTATATTGGCCAGGAGTTGTTCCATTCTGTTTGATTTGAAGGGGGTAAATTTAGCAACTAACTTGCTCAAAAAAAAAGCAGGATCAACCAAATTATCCTGCTTTTACCCGAATAAGTAGATATTGTTCACACCAACTCCTTCGACTTGGCAATAATTTCGTAAGCCAACTCCAGTATGGTAGTATCATCAAGTGTAACTATTCCACCGTCGGGGCCCTGTTCTACGTGCATTCCCACAGCATCCCCTTTTTCGTAGTTAGTGCCACCAAAATAATTGCGGACAGTTTCAACGTTTACGTTTAACTTGTCCGCAATAGTTTGCATGCTGCCATCAGGAAGGTTATCCTTAACCCTCCTGAGTTCATTAAATGTGATTATTTTTGTCATATCTTATAAAGATTAATTCTGTTTAGGCCTATAAATATAAAAAAATTAATTCAAGATTAAAAAGAAATTAACATACTTTTAAAGTAAGATTTTTCGATGCCCCAACACATCTCTAAACGATATTTAAAGCATTAAAGTTGATAAAAATTGTAGCTTTTTGAGGAATATTTGTTTTTACCGTACATAGGATTAAAATTTGTTTTGATGATTAAGATGGTTGTTACCGATTTGGATGGAACCTTGGTGGGCAGCAACGGTGATTTTAGTGATAGAAACCTTGGCTTACTGTATATGTTGGCTGAATTAGGAGTTGTGCGTGTTATTGCTACTGGTCGTTCTCCGTACTCGGTTTCTACTATTTTACCGGATGATTTTCCAATTGATTACCTGGTGTTTTCTTCGGGTGCGGGAGTAATGCGCTGGGTCGATAAGTCTATAATTTATGCCAGGGAACTTAGCGCGGAGCAGGTTCAGGGTGTTATTGATATTCTGGCTTCGTTTAAAGTTGATTTTATGGTTCACGAACCAATACCTCAGAACCATCATTTTTATTACCGCGCTACTGGCCGCTTAAACCCCGATTTTGATAGGAGGATAACCGTTTATAAAGATTTTTGCCAGCCTTTAATTCTGGGCATTCCATACCCTGACCGTGCCACGCAAATTATTGCTGTTTTACCACATGACCCCGGTTGGTTTAACTCGCTAAAGGCGAAACTACCCGGGGTAAAGGTTATTAGGACAACCTCGCCGATGGACGGCAAATCAATTTGGATGGAGATTTTCCCGGATGGCGTGTCGAAGGCTCACGGGGTGGAATGGTTGTGTAATGAACTTGGCTCTATAACCCCGGTTGAAGTGGTTGGAATAGGTAATGACTATAACGATTTGGATTTGCTGAACTATACTCCAAATAGTTTCATTGTTGGGAATGCTCCCGATCTTAAGGATAAGTATAGAGTGGTTCCAACGAACGATGATTCGGGCTTTGCTGTTGCCGTAGAGTCGCTCATTGAGCAATCATTCAAAAAAAGTTGAGTAGCTCCTATAGGGTTTCTATATCTCTGATAATATAAACATCGTAATCGCCCAGAAATCTGAACCCGGCCTGCCTGTAAAGGTTTATTGCGGCAGTGTTGGACTGGTGGACTTCCAGTTTGACCTGGTATCCCTTTTGCTTCACAAAACGTAGCGATTCTTTTACCAGCAGTTTTCCTACACCTTTACGCTGAAAGTTTGGATGTACTCCAAAATGGTGCAGGTGCATTCTTCTTCCGTCGAATGTCATCCAGCTTGTCCCAATAAGGTCATTGCCCTGGTTGATGGCAACCAGCATTTTTCCGCCCATGGCAATGCTTTGTAGAATAATATTGAGGTTATCGCCACGCTGAGGGTTCCCCAAATCTATCAACTTCCAGAGTTCAACCACGGCATTAAAATCATCGGCCTCAAAATCCCTAATGCGTGCAGTCTCCATGTACAGGTTATAATTTAAATTTTGACAACGTATAGCTGCCCTGCTTCATCTTTGGTAACTTTTACGTTATCACCTTTTTCAACGAATCCGTATTCAGACATCGCGTCGTACCAATCGTTGTCAATTTTAATTTTGCCCGAAGGGCGTAGAACGGTAATAGCAACACCTTCCATTCCAACCTTACTCCTGATTTGCGGGTCAATGCCAACAAACCCTCTATTCTCGGATAGTTCGGAGTGCAGCACAAGGTTGGGGAACATGGTTGATGTTAAAAGTTTTTTGCTCAGGGCAATTCCGCCAACAAGGCCAAGAAATACCGAGGCAATAACAATCCCCAGAGGTTTAACGATAATTATCCATGAGAAACTTCCGGTGCCTTTAAAGGTATTGTTGTCAATCATTGCCAGCGTAAGCCCAGCGATTATGAGTATTATTCCACTTATACCGGTTACACCAAATCCGGGAATTGCAAAAATTTCTACAATAACCAGAACAACCCCAACAATAAAGATGAGTAACTCCCAGTGTTGGGCTAGGCCTTCCAGGTAATGAGGTGCAAAGTAAAGAATTGCGGCGAGGATTGCTACCGCTAGCGGAAAACCTATGCCCGGCGATTGCAATTCAAAGTATATTCCTCCAACTATAGCCATTATAAGTATTCCCGATACTACCGGGTTGGTTAAAA
Organism: Bacteroidales bacterium; assembly: GCA_050180015.1. Classification (GTDB taxonomy): domain Bacteria; phylum Bacteroidota; class Bacteroidia; order Bacteroidales; family Tenuifilaceae; genus JBFXEO01. The sequence continues at coordinate 4,599 of JBFXEO010000028.1, forward strand.
AACCTATAATTTTATCCAGAATAGACGGCTTAAATTCATCCAACCTGTAATTTTTAATGCCTGCCATTTCGAGCAAATCGCCTACAGTTTCTGCTTTACCTTCACAGTATCCGTGCTTAATGGCTTCGTCGGCAGTGAAGGTAAGAACTTTGCCCGAATCAATTATTCCCTGAATGTAAATAGATGGATCAACCATAGCCTCGGCAATGTGCGGGTCGCGTCTCCATTTAATAGCCGTATCCTTACCAACAATAACGGTGTCCTGGCCTTTTGCCTCGGCGGTTGCCCGCATGGTTCCCCGCATGAACGATTGAAACTTGTCGGGAACAACATTGCCGGACTGGTCAACAACCGTGGCGGCACCAATACTTCCGCCCTTGCGCATGTAAATGCTATCGCACGCAATGGAGATTAGCGCTCCAGCCGATGCCGCCTGATTATCGATGAATACCCAAACGGGAATTTGGCTGTTAAGTATTTTGGTTCTGATGGAGTCGGCCACATCAACCATCCCTCCGTATGTGTTCAAATGGATTAGAATAATATCGGCCTTTTTTTCTGAAGCTTTGCTGAATCCCGTTTTTACCTGCCGCCATGCTGCTGGCATTATATTTTCCTTGATGTTTATTTTGTACACCAGCAGTGTGCTATCGTTACCTATGCTGGCATTTACCTGTATTGGCGACAGTATTGGCTGAAGGAGACCTAGTAAAATTAAGTTGATGGCGAATTTGAGTTGTTGCTTCATTTTAGCGTTTTTTTGAGTTAAAATATCCCTGCTCAGGAAATTCTTTAGAGCCACTTTTTTCTTTTAAATACAAAAAGGGTTATCAGCGAGGATAGAATCATTAGAACTAGCGCAAAGGGGTAGCCCATTTTCCATTGCAGCTCAGGGAAAAAAACTTTGAAATTCATCCCGTAAATTGAGGCAATAAGGGTTGGCGGCATGAACACTACCGATACCACGGTAAATATTTTGATAATTTTGTTCTGTTCAATATTGATAAGGCCTAGGAATGTATTTTGCAGGTATTCCAGTCGTTCAAAGCTAAAGTCGGTATGGTTGATAAGTGAACCAATATCGCGGATAATAATATTCAACTTCGGGTAGGTATCGGTTGGAAACCGTTCGCTCTTAAGAATTCCGCTGACTACACGCTGCTTGTCAATGAAATTTTCGCGTATTAACATGGTATTTTCCTGTAGCTTATTTATTTCGAGAATTAGCTCCTCGTCCAGCTCTTCGGCAATTCTTAACCGTTTACTGAGCACGGCAATTTCTTTAGCCAGCGATTCCACCATATCGGCATCAAGGTCTATACGTGTTTCTAAAAGTGCAATAAGAATATGGTACCCGGTTGGATACGCTTTATGGTTGGCAAAGACCTTACGAATGGTATCTCCAAATGCCTTCAAATCAATAATGCGTAAAGAGATTAGTATCCCATCCTTAAGGGTGAAAGAAACTGGTTCTGAAACATATACGTTTTCCTTGCTGATCAGGAAATTTGAGTTGGCAATGATTAGGGCTTCGGTTTCAAAGTATCGCGATGAACTTTCAATTTCCTCGGTTTGCTGACGGGTTTGAAGGTTTATGTTGAAGTATATTTCTACGGCTTCCCGCTCGTCGTCGGTTGGTGTTGCCAGGTCAATCCATAGTAAATCCTCGTAATCTATTTCAGCCAACCTATCGACATCAATCTCGTGCACTACTTTATTGAAAGCTTTGTAGAAAATGGCAATCATAGACAGAATGGGTTAATTAAGCATTCAACAAAAAAGTTAATTTACGGGAATTAATTCCAAAAATAGCTTTATTGCTTTTTTCTTCTGTTCATCTAAAATATAGGAAATATTGTTGTTTAGGTAATCAATGGCCTCATCTTTACTGATATTTTGAGGCGAAAAGTATTCAACAGCCTTTAAAATGTTCCTTAACCCCAATTCTAACGACAGATTAAATTTACTAAGGAAACTGGGCTCAAGCGGGGTTACCGATGCCCATACCGCAAAAACAAATGGTAAACCGGTATATTTGAACCATTCGGCGGCAAGGTCTGTGGCGTATTCGAATTGCTTTTGGGCATCAAAAACCCTATCGCCGATAATAACCACAGCTTCTTGTGATTTTAATTTACGTGTATCCTGCAATGGCGATAGCGGTGCCCATTCGGGCTTTATGTCCCAGTAGTTTTTAGCTAAAATTTTTACCAGTTCAACAGAGGTTCTTGACTGATAATCGAGGTATATCTTCCTTATTTCCTGTAGCGGTGTATTGCCCAGCAAGCTTACCGTTTTAACCGGGCCTACAGCCCCGATGCAGTAATTCGATACAATTTCATACTGCGGGAGCGATGGTAATGCTGCTACTGGTATTATTCCTACATCGGATTCGCTGTTCTGCAGTTTTCGGGCACACTCCGAGGGGTAATCAAAAGAAATATTAATACTCTGAGCAATACCGGAATTTTGCAACCCGTAAATAAACGGAGCTGTATTCAGGTACGAAATCGCCGATACTCTTATGTCGCGGGCCATCATCCATGAAATAAGTGGATTTTTTGATGCCACGAAGTTAACAATTTCATTGTAAAACTATGCCCTTATACTGCATTAATTCGGTTAAATAAATTTTCCGGATTTTGGCTGCAGGGAGAGCTGGAAATGCCCTTCCTGAAGCTGCCGGTTTAAACACATTCTAAATATCAATACTATTTCGGCCTACTATCTGTTTATTGTTCAAGGTTTAGTAAATTTGGGCAAAATTTACAACATGGAATTATCAACGTTCAATGCAATATCACCAATCGATGGCCGGTATCGGAACAAGGTAGATGAGCTCCAGCAATATTTTTCGGAGTTTGCGCTTATCCGGTATCGGGTTTGGGTTGAGGTTGAGTATTTTATAGCACTTTGCAGCATCCCATTACCCCAGCTGAAAGGTTTCGATAGAATCAATTTCGACAAGATTAGAGCCATACACAGTTCTTTTCAGGAAAGTGATGCGGTGAGAATTAAAGGTATAGAAACTACCACCAATCACGATGTTAAAGCCGTGGAATATTTTCTGAAGGAAAAATTTGAGGGATTGGGGCTATCAGAGTATAAGGAGTTTATTCATTTTGGGCTTACCTCGCAGGATATTAACAATACGGCATTCCCTGCAATGATTCGTGATGCGGTGGGCAATATTTATACGCCCCTGCTTGAAATGGTTGTTGGAAAACTTCAGGCATTTTCTGCAGAATGGGCAGATATTCCAATGCTTGCCCATACGCATGGGCAGCCTGCTTCGCCAACTAGGCTGGGCAAGGAGATCAGAGTTTTTTCCGAGAGGCTTCAGGTTCAAGCTCAGCAGCTGAGAGCTATACCTTACTCTGCAAAATTTGGCGGTGCTGCCGGAAATTTGAATGCCCATGTGGTTGCTTACCCCTCCATTAATTGGGTTCATTTTGCCAATAACTTCGTCAATAAATCCCTGAATTTGCATCGTTCACAAACCACTACGCAAATAGAGCATTACGATAATCTGGCGGCTTTATGCGATGTTTTAAAGCGTATAAATACCATACTTATTGATTTATCGAGGGATATATGGACTTATATCTCCATGGATTACTTTAAGCAAAAAATCAAGCGAGGAGAAGTTGGGTCATCGGCAATGCCCCACAAGGTCAATCCAATAGACTTTGAAAACGCCGAAGGTAACCTGGGTTTGGCCAATGCTATTTTTGAACACCTTGCCGCGAAGTTGCCGATTTCGCGCCTTCAGCGCGATTTAACCGACTCAACCGTAATGCGGAATATGGGCGTTCCTTTCGCTCATACCGTAGTGGCATTCAAATCGCTACTAAAAGGATTCGACAAGCTAATTGTGAATACTGATGTGATTGCTGCTGATTTGAAGAAAAACTGGCTGGTGGTTGCCGAGGCAATTCAAACCATTCTGAGGAGGGAGGGGTATCCAAATCCATACGAGGTGCTCAGGGATATTACCAGAACTAATAGCACCATCACTCAACAGGACTTTATAGCATTTGTTGATAACCTAAATGTTTCCGAAGAGGTAAGGCTTGAGCTGAAGAGCATTACGCCTATGAACTATTTAGGGGTAAAATAAGGCGCTATTTTAAAGAACTGTTTTAACCGATTATTTTTATACTTTTGGCAAAATTTTAAATAATACCACCTTTTCGCATGAAGAAGTACTCTAAAATTCTTAGATATTTACTCCCCTATAAATGGCAAGTCGGTGTTAATGTTGTCAGTAATATTTTCGGAGCATTTTTCTCCCTCTTTTCGTTGGCCATGCTAATTCCATTTATGCAGCTACTTTTTGGTAATGTTTCGTTGGTGGATGTTAAGCCTGAATTGGAACTTACGGCCAACTCTGTGGAGCAATACTTAAACTACATCCTTAGCCAAATCATTAAAAATTACGATAAGGCCTCGGCGCTGCTATTTGTTATAGGTCTTGTCCTGATAGCATCGTTTCTTAAAAACTCCTTCACCTATTTGGCGTTATACTACTTAGCGCCAATACGCTCAGGGGTTATTCGCGATATTCGGAATGAACTGTACCGTAAGGTCATTGACTTGCCTTTGGGATACTACAGCGAAGAAAAAAAGGGGGATATAATCAGCAAAATGACAAATGATGTGAATGAAATAGAGGTTTCCATCATTCGTTCACTCGAAATGTTTTTTAAGGATCCCATTATTATAATTGTTCATTTAATTGGATTGCTAATAATTAGTTCGCAGCTAACCCTTTTTGTTCTGTTAATATTACCGATTGCCGGGTTTATAATTGGAAGAATTGGAAAATCACTCCGTAAAACCTCCTTTAAAGGGCAACGAAAAATGGGGGCACTGCTTACCATTATTGAGGAAACGCTGGGTGGCTTACGCGTAATTAAGGCTTTTAATGCCGAAAAGAAGGTGACCGAACGATTCGAAAGCGTTAACAGCTTTTACACCTTGCTGATTAAAAAGATGTGGAGGCGGAGGGATTTGGCTGTTCCTCTGAGCGAGTTCCTTGGAACCGTTGTGGTAGTTTTAGTTTTATGGTACGGTGGCAGGTTGATTTTCATGGGTAGGGGAAATATCACCCCGGAGGCCCTTATTGCATTTATAGCCATGTTTTACATGATTATCAATCCCGCTAAATCGTTCTCCAACGCCTACTTTAACATAGTAAAGGGAATGGCATCGGCCGATAGGATTGGAACAATACTCGAGGCCGAGAACCCTATCAAAATTAAACAGGGTGCCGTAAAGATCGATAGCTTTAGCTCACAGATAGAATACAGGAACGTGAGCTTTAAATATGAAGATGAGTACGTGCTAAAAAATATCAACCTGGTTATAGAAAAAGGGAAAACTATTGCGCTAGTTGGGCAGTCTGGCTCCGGGAAAAGCACTTTTGTTGATTTGTTACCCCGGTTTTGGGATGTTACCGATGGTGAGATTTTGATAGACGGAATTAACCTTAAGGATTGCGATTTGTCATCCCTAAGAAATCTTATGGGAAATGTAAACCAGGATCCAATTCTCTTTAACGACAATTTTTACAATAATATATCGTTTGGCGTTTTAAACGCACCCGAAAACGCTGTGTACTCGGCCGCAAAAATTGCCAATGCGCACGATTTTATTATGGCCACTCCCAACGGCTACCACACAAACATTGGCGATAGGGGGAGTAAGCTATCGGGCGGACAGCGCCAGCGGGTTAGTATTGCCAGGGCCATTCTTAAAAACCCTCCAATAATGATCCTCGATGAGGCAACCAGTGCCCTTGACACCGAGTCAGAAAGGTTGGTTCAGGATGCCATTGAAAACTTGATGAAGAACAGGACATCGCTGGTAATTGCACATAGGCTATCAACGGTACGTAATGCCGATTTGATTTGCGTACTGCACGAAGGCGAGATTGTTGAGAGGGGGAAGCATGATGAGTTAATTGCCCTGGATGGATACTATGCAAAACTTCACAAAATGCAGATAAAGTAATTACTAAGGTATTTTAAAAGCAAAAAACGAAGGCGTAGTCCTTCGTTTTTTTATGCGGAGAGAGAGGGATTCGAACCCTCGGATCCAGTTACCCGGATCAACGGTTTTCGAGACCGCCCCATTCGACCGCTCTGGCATCTCTCCCTTTTCATTGGCTTGCAAAAGTAAATACTTTACATCTATTTTACAACAGGCAAACATTTCTTTTCCGTAAATGCTATATTTGCATGAATACATCTAAATATGTATAGTTTGTGCAATAATACTTAAATATTTGTATATGAGTAATATGACACGTCGGGTTGTGATGGTTAAGGTATTTAAATACCTAAAGAATAAAAAGGTATTGTTCCCCGTTCTGGGAGCTGTGACTGGGGGCGGATTGGGGTTTGCCTACTATTACTTTGTGGGATGTAACGGCGGAAGTTGTCCAATTACCGGTTCCCCATGGGGAAGTATCACTTTTGGATCGCTATTAGGGCTGGTATTAACGGTAAAATAATCTGGGCTTAGTTTGATTTGGGCAGCCCGGGTAATTACATCAAGGTGTAGAACTGGCTTTTACTCAACCCCGGTACAATTTTTTTGATGGCTTGGGTAGAAGTTTTAAAATAGTTATGAACAGGCAAAGAAGGAAAACGAAGGCAAAACTTGCCTTCGTTTTATGCGGAGAAAGAGGGATTCGAACCCCCGGTTCACTCGCGCGAACAACGGTTTTCAAGACCGCCGCATTCGACCACTCTGCCATTTCTCCGGGCGCAAAAGTACACCCTTTTTTTTATCTGCCAAATGGTTAGGGGGAAAAAAAGTTGAAATTTTATTGACAAAATACTTGCATATCTTCATAAAAAATCAATAATTTAGCATTATTAACATCTAACGATGTTATGGAATCCAATAAAAAGGCTACAATGGCAAAAAAAAGATTATCGAAAAACTTGGATTTATTGATAAATAGGCTAATTTTGTCTTTGATAGTCAACTAACTATTTCTAACCCTAAAAATTTTAACTATGAACAAAGCTCAATTGATTGATGCAATTGCTGCAGAAGCAAAAATCACAAAGGCTGACGCGAAGAAAGCTCTTGATGCTTTCGTAAAGACTACTGGAACTGCTTTAAAGAAAGGCGATAGAGTAGCTCTTGTTGGTTTTGGTTCTTTCTCGGTTGCCAAGAGAAATGCTAGAACTGGCCGTAACCCGCAAACCGGAAAGCCCATTAACATTAAGGCTAAAAAAGTTGTGAAATTCAAAGCTGGTAGTGAATTGAACGGTAAAGTTCAATAAGGAATTTTATTTTCTCTTCAGGAGAACCCAGCGGTTCTCCTTTTTTTTTAATGCGAAATAGCCACCCAATGGATAACCTCACGGTTAATTACATTCACGATGTTAACTTACGCAGATCGTTTATTGATTACTTATCCGCGTTAGTGCTGGAAAAACGGTTGGCGCTATTCAAAAAGAATTTACGGAATAGAACCCGTTACATCGCTGTTGTTTTAGAGGACATTTATCAATCGCAGAACGCCAGTGCGGTACTCAGAACCTGTGATTGCCTCGGTATCCAGGATATCCATGTAATTGAGAACGAAAATCAGTTTAGTGTCAATTCTGAGGTTGACATGGGGGCATCGAAATGGCTCAACATCTATAGGTATAATGGCGAGCTGAATAATACCTCTTGCGCCATTAGGGTTTTAAAAGAGAAGGGCTACAGGATTGTTGCCACCACTCCACACGATGAGGGTATTAGCATCAGAGATTTCAACGTGGAGAAGGGAAAATTTGCGCTTTTTTTTGGAACGGAACTTACCGGGCTGAGCGATAATGCCATAGCAATGGCCGATGAATACGTTAAAATTCCGATGTACGGCTTTACAGAGAGCTATAATATTTCTGTATCGGTAGCGTTGTCGCTTTACGAGTTTGTTCATAGGCTGAGGGGGGCTAAGGCAGACCTGTCAGTTCCTAACGATGAGGCAGAGTTGATTCTTTTGGCATGGCTTAGGGCATCTATTAAAGGGTGCAATTTGGTTGAAAAAAGATTTTTAGAGGAATACTTCAAATAAAAACCTAATTTTGTAATTAATTAAGTTTTACTTAAATTAGGTGAAAATTAGAGGGCTATGAACTGCATACTTATTGATGATGACGAGATGTCGAGAAGGGTTGTTGAAGAATACGCGAGTAAAGTAGATTTTCTACAATTAACCCATTCATTTACAAGTGCTGTAGAGGCATTGAATACCTTAAAAAACTCGCCCAGCGAAGTAAATTTAATTTTTTTGGATATAGAAATGCCTGAAATGACAGGCATGGATTTTTTGGAAATTAGCCCCAATCATCCGAGGGTTATTATCATATCTTCAAAGGAAAAATACGCCCTGAAAGCGTTTGAGCATAGTGTAACCGATTATTTACTAAAGCCAATCACCTTCCCCCGTTTTTTTAAAGCGGTAAGCCGTGTTTACGAACAATTCAACCATCAGCGTTCACCGCTCGACGATGATAAGGAAATTTTCATCAAAAAGAACAACTCGCTAATTAGGGTTAGGTACAACGATATACTCTGGATTGAGGCCCTTGAAAATTATATTGTAATTAACACGGTAACCGATAGGTTTACCATTCACCTTACAATGAAATCTATTGAAAGCCAGCTGCCAACCGTTAGGTTTAAAAGAGTTCATCGGTCGTTTATAGTGAATTTGGGCAGGATAGAGAGTATAGAGGATAATGCAATAGCAATTAGAGCTAACGATGGTAAAAAGGTAATACCAATAGGAAAGTCATATCGTGATAAGTTACTAAGCGAAATAAATTTGATTAATAAATAGTTTTAACGCATGATTACTAATAGGCAACTTTTCTTGAATTACGTTGCCCAAACATCCGATTCCCCCCTTATGCTTGAAGTGGAAAGAGCCGAGGGGGTTTATCTTTTGGGGCCAAAGGGTGAAAAATACCTTGATTTAATTTCTGGTATATCGGTAAGCAACGTGGGTCATAGCCATCCAAGGGTTGTTGAAGCCGTAACTCAGCAGGCATCGAGATACATGCACCTGATGGTTTATGGCGAAATTATTCAAAGTCCGCAGGTGCAGCTGGCTAGCCGGTTGACCAAAATTCTTCCCGAAACGCTTAATTCTGTTTACTTTGTTAACTCGGGCAGCGAAGCGGTGGAGGGAGCGCTCAAGCTGGCCAAACGTTTTACGGGCAAGGCTGAAATTGTATCATTCAAAAACGCTTATCATGGAAGTACCCACGGGGCGTTAAGCGTGATGGGAAACGAGGATCAGAAAAGGGCATTTAGGCCATTACTCCCCGATGTTAAACACCTACAATTTAATAGCATTGATGATTTAGAGCAAATTACAGAAAAAACCGCCTGTGTTATAGTTGAGCCTATTCAGGGCGAGGCCGGCATAGTTGTACCGAAAAATGATTTTCTTAAGGAATTAAGGCGGCAATGTGACAAAACGGGTGCGTTGCTTATTTTTGACGAGATACAAACGGGACTGGGGAGAACCGGGAAACTATTTGCTTTTGAACAATTTGGTGTTATCCCTGATATACTTTTGCTGGCAAAGGCATTGGGCGGCGGAATGCCCTTGGGGGCTTTTATATCGTCGAGGGAGATAATGCGGTCACTTACAAACAACCCTGTACTTGGCCATATAACCACCTTTGGCGGACATCCAGTTTCGTGCGCAGCATCGCTTGCGGCAACCGATGTTTTACTAGACGAAAATCTGATAGATTGCGTTAATACAAAGGAGACTATCCTGAAAAATATTATTGGGGAGCACCCGATGGTAAAGGAGATTCGGTCGTTTGGTTTGTTCATGGCAGTTGAGCTGGGATCGTTCGATAAGGTTCAGAAACTTATAAAGTATGGGGTTGAACACGGATTTATTGTAGATTGGTTCTTGTTCTGCAACACGGCGGTAAGAGTAGCCCCGCCGCTAGTGATCACCGAGGATGAGTGCCGTTTAGCGGCAGCAATGATTGTGGAGGGGTTGAATGAAATTTTTAGCTGATATGGGCGTCACATTTAAAAGTATAGCGGTAGGATTTCTCGGTTTAATTTTTTCATCGAACATGCTTGCCCAGCAGGAAGTTTCAGATACACTTGCGAAGTCGGAGGTTTATTTATCAGAATACCTTAAAAACATTGCTCGGGAAACAAGTGCCCAAAAACGCGACTCGTTCAGCAACTTGTTTAATAGCCTGTTCCAAAAAGTTTTGTCGGTTAACGGATCAATGGATTATTCGTTCGACTCGTTGGTACATGTTGGTAAGCTAACCTCGGAAAACAGAAAGGTTAGGGTTTATACATGGAATATTCCTCAGGCCGGGGGATACCAGAATTACTATGGATATATCCAAATTCGTGAGGATAACGGTGAAATAAAGCTGTTTGAGCTGAAGGATGGCAGGAGGGGAATAAAAGACCCAACATCGCAAACACTGTCGTGCCAAAACTGGATGGCGGCACTTTACTACCAGATAGCCGGGTTCTCTGCTGGGCAACAGGAGTATTACGTGCTGTTGGGCTTCGATTTTAATAACTTATTTACATCAAAAAAAATTATTGAGGTTCTATCGGTCGATAAGGACGGGAGCCCTACGTTTGGACTACCTATTTTTAATGTTGATGGCAAAATGTTGCTATCGCGCGTGGTTTTTGAGTTTTCAGCCAGGGCCGTGGTAACCCTGAAATATTTGCCCAACGAAAAAGTTATTGTGTTTGACCATTTATCGCCGTCGAGGCCAGAGTATGCCGGTGAGTTGGAGTTCTACGGTCCCGACTCCTCGTTCGATGGCTTTAGGTTTGAGGATGGCGGGTGGGTATATGTTCGCGATTTGGATTTGCGGAATCCAAGGAGGCCAGTACCAAAGTCCGTTAGCTCTCCGGAAAATATAAAGGAGCCGGATTTTATATATAAACCATTATACGGAAAACCAGGCTAGCTGGATAAGGGCATCTGCTTTGGCATTTTAAATTTACTTTCAGCAAATTACCATGTATATACTAAAAATTCTTACTGATGAAAATTAATACAATGATTTTACTTACAGTTTCAGCAGCGGGATTGTTGATAACCGGCTGCAAAAATGAGGAAAAGGAGAAAAATCCATTTAAATGGCAGGTTGACCAGTTTGCCGATATTCGTATTATGCGATATCAAATCCCGGAATTTGACTCGCTAGCCCCCAATCAACGTGTGCTTATTTACTATTTGAGCGAAGCTGCAAAATGCGGAAGGGATATTATTTGGGATCAGAACTACAAGTATAACCTAACAGTTCGTAACGTGTTGGAAGGTATTTATAATGGTTATACCGGAGATAGAAATAATACGGACTGGGATAACTTTATGGTTTACCTGAAACGCGTTTGGTTCTCGAACGGAATTCACCATCACTACTCCAACGATAAGTTTAAACCGGATTTCACCAAAGAATATTTTGCCGAGCTGGTGCGCAATACCCCCATCGATAGGTTTGCAACCAGCTTAGGCTCCGCCGATAGCATAGTAAATACATTAACCCCTATCATTTTTGATCCTACCATTGCACCAAAACGTTTAAACCAGGATGCCGGTGTTGATATGATTGAAGCATCGGCCTGCAACTACTACGAAGGGGTAACCCAGAAAGAAGCCGAAGACTTCTATGCAAAAATGATGAACCCCAAGGATACAACGCCCATTTCATATGGCTTGAATTCTAAGTTGGTTAAGGCGAACGGAAAAATTTTCGATAGGGTTTGGAAAATTGATGGTATGTATGGTGCAGCCATTCAAAAAATTGTATTCTGGTTGGAAAAGGCCGCCGTTGTTGCCGAAAATGAAAATCAACGCAAGGTAATTCTTGCATTAGCTGATTACTACAAGAGTGGCGATTTGAAAAAGTTTGACGAGTACAATGTTCTTTGGGTAAACGATTTGGAATCAAACGTTGACTTTGTAAATGGTTTTATCGAAAACTATGGCGATCCGCTTGGCTACAAGGCTAGCTGGGAATCGGTTGTGGATTTTAAAAATATCGAGGCAACCCGTAGAACGCGGGTTATTAGCTCCAACGCTCAATGGTTCGAGGACCATTCACCAATCGATGATAAATTCAAGAAAAAGGAAGTGAAGGGCGTTACCGCAAAGGTAATTACAGTTGCACAGCTTGGCGGCGACTGCTATCCATCAACGCCTATAGGAATCAACCTGCCAAATGCCGATTGGATTAGAAAGGACTATGGGTCAAAATCGGTTACCATGGATAATATAACCTATGCCTACGATCAGGCTGCACAGGGCAATGGTTTTATGGAAGAGTTTGCATGGTCGAACGAGGAAATTGTACGGAATAAAAAGTACGGTTCTCTTGCCAGTAGTCTGCATACCGATTTGCACGAATGCCTAGGACATGGTTCTGGTCAGCTGGCCCCCGGGGTAAAGGGCGATGAGCTAAAAAATTATGGTTCGGCCCTAGAGGAAGCACGTGCCGATCTTTTTGCGCTTTACTACATTATGGACACTAAAATGGTTGACCTGGGGCTTATGCCCACTTTGGATGTTGCCAAAACCGAGTATAGCAGCTATATCCGTAACGGGCTTATGACCCAGCTAACCCGCATAGCATTGGGCAAGAACGTTGAGGAAGCCCACATGCGTAATCGCCAGCTAATTGCGGATTGGTGCTACGAGAAAGGCAAAGCCGAGAATGTTATCGAGAAAAAAGAGCGCAACGGGAAAACTTACTTCGTAATAAACGACTATCAAAAGTTAAGAACACTGTTTGGCGATTTGCTTCGCGAAATACAGCGGATAAAATCAACTGGTGACTATGAGGCCGGTAAAAGCTTGATTGAAACGTACGCAGTTCAGGTTAATCCGGAGCTGCATAAAGAAGTCTTGGATAGATACAACAAGCTGAAACTTGCCCCCTATGGCGGTTTTATTAACCCTGAGTTGATACCCGTTTATCAGGGCGATAGCATTGTTGATGCTACGGTGGAATACCCCGACAGCTACGTTCAGCAAATGTGCGATTACTCGGAAAGATACAGCTGCTTACCTTTAGTAAATTAAGGCAATGGCATGAATCTGAAAAGGGGTGATGGTAACCATTTAAACATCACCTTTTTTTGTTCTGAATGTAAAACCTTATACTTTTATGCTTTCCGTTTCAGGTAATTTTTGTTACTTTTAGTTGCCGTATAAAATTTGGATATGTATAATCCGCTGGGTGTAATGTATCGAACTTTTGTTTTTGTGGTGGAATTTAATCAGGAATATACCCAAAAACTCATCGATGGAATTGAATGCACGGGGAGAACATCGATTATGAGTTTTCCGTTGGGGGAAAAGTTCATCGACCATATTATAAAGCAAAAAATCCGGCGGAACGATTTGCTGGTTGTGTTTCTGGGCTATAATTTTTTTGATGACTACAACCACGCCCTGATGAATGGTATAGAAATACTGGAATCGGTAAAGAAGATAAACCCACAGGTTGAGGTTGTAATGATGGCCAACGAGGATGAAAAAGAGTATGGCGCCCATGTTATGAAGCTTGGGGCCTTTGGGTTTTTTCCCAAGGACGATAGCATGGTAATTCGTGCCAACAATATATTGTTACATCTTTGTGGTAACAGAAATCTTCGGGCAAAAAAAAGGTTGCTGCTAATTACTTTTATTGTATGGCTAACACTTCTTTGTTTGCTGGTTGGCTATTTTATTCTCTTTTAAGTTCTTGGTTTACTGACAAACAAACAAAAAGCATGACTGATTGTCAGCCATTGTCATACTTGGAGTAATCGTATTAAATGCTGATAACCAAAATATTGTCTAATACTATTGCCCAATAAATCGTAAGCAAGCTACATGGCACTCGGTTTGTCCGTAGGCGGATGCCTAATTATGTATAACCAAAAATAGTATAACATGCAAACAGGAAAAATTAATGTAACCACGGAGAATATTTTTCCCGTAATTAAAAAGTTTCTGTACTCCGATCACGAAATATTTCTTAGGGAGTTGATTTCAAATGCTGTCGATGCCACTCAAAAGATAAAGACGTTGGCTTCGGTTGGCGATTTTAAGGGCGAGTTGGGCGATCTTACAATTCGGGTTAAAATCGATTCAAAGGCGGGAACCCTTACCGTTTCCGATAGCGGGGTCGGAATGACAGCCGATGAAATAGAAAAATATATCAACCAGATAGCGTTTTCAGGGGCAGAGGAATTCTTGGCGAAGTACAAGAACCAGTCAAACGGAATTATTGGCCATTTCGGGTTGGGCTTCTACTCATCGTTCATGGTAAGCGACAGGGTTGATATTATTACCCGTTCGTGGAAGGATGATGCTAAAGCCGTAAAATGGTCGTGTGATGGATCCCCGGATTTTACTATGGATGATGATGTGCAACGCGACAGCCGGGGAACAGACATTGTCTTACACCTAAGCGACGATTCAAAGGAATTTCTTGAAGAGTCGAGAATTAACGGCTTGCTGAACAAATACTGTAGGTTCCTCCCAATCGAAATTGCTTTTGGTACAGAAAAAGAGTGGAAGGATGGAAAGGAAGTTGACACCGGGAAGGACAAAATTATTAACGATACAAATCCTCTTTGGACTCGTAAACCAGTGGACTTAAAGGATGAGGATTACCAAAAGTTTTACCGTGATTTGTACCCTGCCGCCGAGGAACCACTTTTTAATATCCATTTAAATGTTGATTATCCTTTCAACCTAACCGGAATTCTGTATTTCCCAAGGATAAAGACCAACTTTGATATTCAAAAGAATAAAATACAGCTATACTGCAATCAGGTATTTGTTACGGACTCGGTGGAAGGCATTGTGCCCGAGTTCTTAACATTGCTGCATGGTGTAATCGACTCGCCCGATATCCCTTTAAATGTATC
>JBFXEO010000029.1:0-19142 GCA_050180015.1 Bacteroidales bacterium
CAATTCTCAGCATAATAACGTTTGCAGTTTGGTGGTACTTTTATAAGCACAACATCAAGTATAACCGTTGTCCATCGTGCCATACAATGAATGTTGGGCTAAGCCTGGGATCAACCTACCACGGGAGAACATCCAGCGTTTCGTGGGGTACCTACGATGTTTACAAGGGAACCACCGAAACCAGTACGCAAATAATCAGGAACTACGAGCGGAGAGACAAGAAAACCACAACCTATACCGACCACTATACCGACCATCGTGAATGCATAAGCTGTGGCTACAGGTGGGGTGTTCAACGCGATGTGTCCGCAGGTTCCTCAACTAAACGCTATTAGGCGTGCTTACTGAGGGGGGGACATTTTAAATTGAAGTTCTGCGTTATGCTTTTATCCCTTGTCGGTACAGGGAAGTGGCGATATCACCGTACATCGAACTCATTTAAAGGGTATAAAGTTGATGGGGTCAAAACTTAGCAGCTGGTAACGGTAGGCATAGTCCTATTTCTTTTAACCAATATTTAATTGTAAGTAAAAATGGTAAAGCACATAGTTGTATGGCGGCTAAGGGATAGCGCGCACGGAAACACCAGGGAGCAAAATGCACAGATAATTAAAAGTAAGCTCGAATCACTTTCAGGAAAAATACCCGGAATGGTAAAGATAGAAGTTGGCGTTAATTATTCTGAAACGGCAGATAGTGCGGATATTGTCCTGTATTCCGAGTTTGAAACCAAAAGCGATTTGGACAGCTATCAGGCACATCCGGAACACAAGGCCATTATGCCGTTTGTAGCCGAGGCCAAAAGCGAGAGGCGAATGGTTGACTACGAAGTATAACCGGGGTAAGGCTACGTTAAAAGTTATTCTTTTGAAAGTTGCTACCGGCGATGTAATTAGCCGATACTTAGGGCTTGTTGTTCCCGTAGTAAGCGCGTGGATTGCATGTGCTTCAAAAATAGATTTATCTTTGTAATGCTTATTAAAATTGATGATGTTACAGCAGGATACTTTTCAGCATAGGGGGTTACGGAAAAAACTTGTCGATGAAATTAGGGACAGGGGCATTACCGACGGAGCCGTGTTGGAGGCCATGCTGAGGGTACCCCGCCATTTTTTCATGGAAAGCAGCTTCTTAAGATTTGCATATAGCGATCAGGCTTTCCCTATTGGAGCAGGACAAACCATCTCGCAGCCCTACACCGTTGCCTTTCAAACTCAGCTGTTGCAGCTTAAACACATGGACAAGGTGCTTGAGGTGGGGACGGGATCGGGGTACCAAACAGCAATTCTTTTAGAGATGAAGGTTCGGGTTTATACCATCGAGAGGCACCGCGAGCTATATCTTGATGCGAAAGCATTGCTGGAGGGAATGGGATATCATCCCCACTTTTTTTATGGCGATGGGTATAAGGGTATTCCCGGCTATAGCCCTTACGACAAAATTTTGGTTACAGCAGGTGCCCCGGAAGTGCCACAGGCACTTACCGAGCAGCTGGCCGTTGGTGGCAGGATGGTTATCCCCGTTGGCGATGATAATGGACAGGTAATGACTCTGGTTGAGAAGGTAAGCCCAACCGAGGTAAAAAAATCGACACACGGCAACTTTATTTTCGTCCCGTTGTTAAAAGGAATAAACCGGTAACGCCGGAAAATGGATTCAGGGTTTAGAAGATAGAATCTTTCATTTTTCACATTTAACTTTCAGCAAATCGCATGAAAATCAAAAAGTTTACAGTCAACCCTTTTCAGGAAAACACATACCTGGTTTACGACGAAACCGGGGAGGCAATTGTGGTTGATGCCGGATGTTACACAACAACCGAAGCGGCTGAAATTAAACGGTTCATCGATGAAAACAAGTTAACGGTAAGGTACCTGGTGAACACCCATTGCCATGTCGATCATATTTTAGGCATTAACGTATTGAAGGATATTTACGGGGTTGAGTATATTGTTCACCGTGAGGAGTTACCGTTGCTGCAAATGGCCAAGGCCCATGCCGCTACGTTCGGGTTTGCCATAGACTCAGTCCCACGGGCGGAAAGAACCGTGGAGGATGCCGATTCTATCACCTTTGGTAAAACCACCCTCAGGGTAATCCATACGCCGGGGCATACACCGGGAGGAATTTGCCTGTACTCGGCCAACGACAAAATCTTGCTAACTGGCGATACTCTGTTCAACGGTTCAATTGGCAGAACAGATTTAGCCGGGGGAAGTTACAGTACAATTATTGAGAGTATTACCGCTAAGCTACTTTCACTTCCCGATGAGGTGATGATTTTTCCCGGACATGGGGATTACTCAACCATTGGGGAGGAGCGTGTTGGCAATCCATTTTTAAGGTAAGCAACGGCTGCTCAAAAACATTAATATTATTTGCCCCATCTCGTTACAGGTATAAACCAAATTGATACTTTTGCTAACAATTTTAATCCACAGTTACAACAATAATATCATATTATGATGTACACCGATAAATTTATTGCCCGCCATAATGGACCTCGCGACCATGAGATAGATGAAATGCTAAAGGCAGTTGGAGTATCATCGTTAGACGAGTTGATAGATCAAACTGTACCTAAAAATATCAGGCTCGGGCAACCCTTAAGCTTACCGGCTCCGCTTACGGAGTACGAGTACTTGGGTAAAATAAAAAGTATAGCAGCCAAAAACAAAATTTTCAAATCGTACATTGGGATGGGGTATTACGGAACAGTGACCCCATCGGTAATTCTGCGGAATATTTTTGAAAACCCCAGCTGGTACACGTCATATACCCCATATCAGGCAGAGATTAGCCAGGGTCGATTGGAGGCATTGTTGAACTTTCAAACTATGGTTATCAACCTAACCGGTATGCAAATTGCCAACGCATCGTTGCTCGATGAGGCAACTGCTGCGGCTGAGGCTATGATTATGATGCACAACCTACGTAGTCGCGATGCTGTTAAGGCAGGAAAAAATGTTGTTTTTGTTGATAAAGATATTTTCCCCCAAACTCTCGATGTTATTACCACCCGCTCAAAACCTCTTGGAATTGAGGTTGTCGCTGGATGCTATAGCGATTACACCTTCACCGGTCGCGAGTTTGGTGCAATTGTTCAGTACCCGTCGGCAAGGGGAACAGTTCGCGATTATGCCGCATTTACCACAAAATCACATGAAGCGGGTGTGCTTGTTGCCGTTGCTGCCGATATTCTGAGCCTGGCACTAATTACACCTCCCGGTGAGTGGGGGGCCGATATTGTGCTGGGCTCAACCCAGCGTTTTGGCATACCAATGGGATTTGGCGGCCCTCATGCTGCATACTTTGCCTGCAAGGACGAATTTAAGCGTAACATGCCCGGTAGAATTATTGGCGTTTCTGTTGATCGGAACGGGAATAAGGCATTGCGTATGGCTCTCCAAACCCGGGAGCAGCACATTAAGCGTGAGCGTGCCACTTCAAATATTTGTACTGCGCAGGCTTTGCTTGCCACAATGGCCGGAATGTATGCAGTATATCACGGATCAGAAGGTATTAAGCGGATTGCATCGTATGTTCACAGTGTAGCCTCAATGGTAGCCGATGAGCTAATAAAGCTGGGCTACACACAGAATACTAGGAGTTATTTCGATACGCTGGAAATTTCACTTCCGTCGGGTGTAAAAATTGATGATATTCGCCAATTTGCCCTGGCAAAGGAAATCAACCTAAACTATAAGGAAGATGGAGCTATCGGAATAAGCATCGATGAGACAACTACACTTAGCGATGTTAACAATTTAGTTTCCATATTTGCACGGGCAGCAGGAAAGAACTTTTCGGAAGTTAAAGGTATTAACGGGGTTTGTAGGATTCCTGAAAACTTGAAGCGCAGTAGCGCAATCCTTACCGAGAAGGTATTCAACAGCTTCCACTCCGAAACCGAAATGATGCGTTACATTAAAAAGCTGGAACGCCGGGACATCGCGCTTAACCATAGTATGATTTCGCTGGGTAGCTGCACCATGAAGTTGAACCCTGCAACCACCATGCTGCCCTTAAGCTGGCCCGAGTTTGCCAATATTCACCCGATTGTACCGGCCAACCAGGCTGCTGGGTACATGCAGGTAATAGAGGAGATGGAAAGGTATCTTGCCGAAATTACCGGATTCCACGCTGTTTCCCTTCAGCCAAATTCAGGCGCTGCCGGAGAATATACAGGCCTGATGGTTATTCGGGAATATCACCTGAGCCGGGGCAATTCACATAGAAATGTTGTGCTAATACCAGCTTCTGCTCACGGAACAAATCCAGCCAGCGCAGCTATGGCCGGAATGCAGGTTGTTGTGGTTGCCTGCGATGAGAATGGCAATATCAACGTTGATGATTTAAGGGCTAAGGCCGAGCAGTATAAAAATACACTCTCATCGTTCATGGTCACCTATCCATCTACCCATGGGGTTTTTGAGAGTAAAGTTCGTGAGATGATGGATATAATCCATCAGAATGGTGGCCTAGTTTACATGGATGGTGCCAATATGAATGCACAGGTTGGGCTAACTAGCCCGGGCGAAATTGGTGCCGATGTTTGCCATTTGAACCTCCATAAAACCTTTGCAATACCTCACGGAGGCGGTGGCCCGGGAGTAGGGCCAATTGCCGTCGCAAAGCATTTGGCATCTTTCTTACCCTCCCATCCGGTAGTAAAAACCGGAGGTGATAGGGCTATTAGCGCTGTTGCTTCAGCTCCCTGGGGTAGTGCTTACGTGGTGGTAATTTCGTATGGTTACATCCTGATGCTGGGATCCGAAGGCTTGACCAATGTTACCAAAATGGCCATTCTGAATGCCAACTACATGTCGGCAAAAATTAAAAATCACTATAAAATTCTTTATACCGGTGAAACCGGGCGTGTTGCCCATGAGATGATTCTGGATTGCCACCACTTTAAGCAGGCTTACGGCGTTGATACCGGTGATGTTGCCCGTAGATTGATGGATTACGGGTACCATGCACCAACGGTATCGTTTCCGGTACACGAGAGCTTGATGGTAGAGCCCACCGAGAGTGAATCGAAGCAGGAGCTGGATCGCTTTATAGAGTCTTTAATTTCTATTATAGCCGAACTGGAAGAAATTAAGGCGGGTAAGGCCGATAGTACCGATAATGTTATTGCCAACGCTCCTCATACAGCACCGGAAGTTAGCGCCGATGAGTGGAACCATAAATATACAAGGCAAAAGGCGGCTTACCCGCTTGCATGGATTGCATCCAACAAGTTCTGGCCGTATGTTAGCAAGATCGATTCTGGCTACGGTGATAGAAATCTTGTTTGCACGTGCGCACCAATGGAGGACTACATGTAGGGCTTAACAGGGTGAAAGATATAGGCAGGGTCACAAACCCTGCCTTTTTATTGTTTCCAGGTTACGTTTAATGCTATTAAACAGATGGTCTTGTATATCATTATAAGTTAACTTTGCAATTGGTTTACTAAGGGTAGAATTTATGGAAAAGCTGACTGTAAATATTCAATCGGAAATTGGGGAGTTGGAGGGCGTAATTCTGCATACTCCCGGTGCCGAGGTTGAAAATATGACACCCGAGAATGCCCAACGGGCACTGTATAGCGATATTTTAAACCTGAATGTTGCCAGAAAAGAGTACATGCAGCTTTCCGGGGTACTTTCGAAGGTTACTAAAACCTTTGAGGTTATGGATTTACTGGAGATGGTTTTGAGCAACGGGAGTTCGAAAAGCGAGTTGATTCTCGACATCTGCAGGCATGACAATGCGTTGATGCTGGCCGATGATTTGTTGGCATGTAAGCCCAGGGAACTTGCCCGATTGCTTGTTGAGGGCGTACCCCTTGTTAAGAACAATCTTACCAACTTTTTAAGCCATGAGCGCTTTTCGTTAAAGCCCTTGTATAATTTTTACTTTACACGCGACGCGTCAATCGCAATTGGCCAGGATGTTTTAATTGCAAAAATGGCTAACGCCGTTCGTGATCGCGAGAGCATTATTATGGAGGCAATCTTCTCCAAATCGGGGGTATTCAACACTCAAACCATAGATCCAACTTCCTTTAATTTGGTTGATAATATTACCATTGAGGGTGGCGATGTGCTAGTTGCAAGGGAGGATATCCTTTTAGTTGGAAATGGCGTTAGAACAAACACGCATGGTATCGACTTCATTTTAAGCAGATTTCTTGCCAGAAATGACAGGCAACGGCGATATATTCTTGTTCAGGAATTGCCGGGTAAGCCAGAGTCGTTCATTCACCTCGACATGGTTTTCACCCTGCTCGACGTGGACAAGTGTATGATTTACGATCCAATTATACTTCAGCCAAACCGTTATCAGACGGTTCAAATTACCATTGAAAAAGGTAAGGTTTTGGAGATTAAAACTGTCGATAACCTTCTGGTTGCACTCAAAAAGTTGGGTATGGATTTGCAGCCAATTGTTTGTGGCGGAACCAGGGACAGATGGACACAGGATCGTGAGCAGTGGCACAGCGGGGCAAACTTTGTGGCCATTGGCCCGGGTAAGGTTATTGGCTATGCCCGAAACGTAAATACCATGAACGAAATGAACAGGCATGGTTTTGAGATAATTCGCGCCAAGGATGTAGTTGCCGGTAGAATAGACCTGAGTAGTTACCCAAAATACGTTGTAACCATTGATGGTAGTGAATTACCGCGTGGCGGGGGCGGAGCCCGGTGTATGACCATGCCCGTGAGACGAAAACAAATTTCGTGGTAGTATAAACATTTTATTCTGGGGACGGTTCCTATATTCATTAATGTAAGTTTATTGGATATGAAGAAAAATGTTGGGACTGCCGATAAGGTTATCAGGATTGTACTGGGCGTGGCAATAGCCGCAGCGGGTATTTACTACCAGAGTTGGTGGGGATTGCTTGCAGTTCTACCGGTTGCAACAGCATTCATGGGCTGCTGCGGATTATACTCAATCCTCGGCATTAATACATGCCCCGCAAAAAGGTAAAGGGGCTGTACTTGCGCATGATGAAAAAACGGTAAACTATGGAAGAAGTGATTCCCGTTTTCTTATTTACACCC
The DNA here is from genome assembly GCA_050180015.1 of Bacteroidales bacterium. Taxonomy (GTDB): domain Bacteria; phylum Bacteroidota; class Bacteroidia; order Bacteroidales; family Tenuifilaceae; genus JBFXEO01. Next base: position 7,059 of record JBFXEO010000029.1, read on the forward strand.
AGGGCTCAAAGTATTATGGTGAATGTGGTTTCCCTGTTTGGCACGGAATGAACCTCTATTTTTCCTCCATGTAGGCGTACTATTTGCTTTGACACGCTCAGCCCAATTCCCGATCCATTCTCGTGGGTTGTAAAAAAGGGCACAAATATTTCGTCGATGATATCCTTCGGAATTCCCGGGCCATTGTCAGTAACTGTAATTTCCGGGTGATTCCCGTTTATTTTTGCCATTACCGATATTTTTGGGGTTGGGCTATGCTCAGTTGCCTGTATGGCGTTTTTCGTTAAATTGACCAGCACTTGCGATAGCTGACTTTCATCGGCATAAATCTCCATATTTTCAGGTATTGCTGCAATGTTGATGTTCGCACCGTCAGATTCGAATAGCACCTTAATCTGGTGCAGCAAATCCATAACCTTGAATATTTTCTTGTCGGGCATGGGAAGCCTCGTTAACTTTCGGTACGATTCGACAAATTGCATCAGCCCGTAACTCTGGCTCCGGATAACTTCAAGCCCGCGATTCAGGACCTCGTAAGATTTACTGCTTATTTCACCCGTATTTTCCGGCGGCATCCCTTTGGCAAAATGTTTCGATAAGCTTTCCGATAGCGACGTAATAGGTGCAATGGAGTTCATTATTTCGTGCATGAGCACGCGGATAAGCTTTAACCACGAGTCAAGCTCCTTGGCGTCGAGTTCGTTTTTAATGTCGTGGATTGATAGTAGAATTAAATCATCATCGTAAATTTTGAACGGAGTGGCGTTTATGGATAGTTCGGTAACACCCAGTTCGCTGGGCAGCGAAACCAGCTTGTGTTCGTTTGGCCGTATTCTTTGTATGGTTTGATATAGTTTGCCATCAATCCTCTCGAGTTGCTTGATATGGGTGAGCACATCTGCTGAGAGCATTTTCTTGCCTGCCCTGTTGGCGTGTAGTATAAAGCCCTTTGAGTTAAAGGTGATTATTCCTGTGGCAACATTTTCCAGCAATGTTTGAAAATACTGCTCCTTTTGTTGTCCATCAATTTTCAGCTGCTGTATTTGCCGGTTTACCTCGTTAAGCTTGCCGTTTAGGATTCGAATTGTTTTGTTGCTGGAATCGGAGGGAAAGGAGAGGGTGGAATCGTTGTTTTTAACGGCTTCAAAAAAGAAGCTGATTTTACGGTTGGTTGAGTTTACAAACCATATTAACCTTGCAGCTGAAATTAGCAGGGCAACAATACACAGAATTGCAACCAGAATTGATTTTGTGGCAAATAGAAAGTAGCCTACCCCCAGGGATAGAACTACAATTACGGCTATTCTTGCCATCAGGCTAAAGTATAGGTTTTTACTAATCATTGCCCCATCTTTTTCAGTTTATTGTAGAGCGTTTGCCTTGTAATACCCAGCTGCTCGGCCACTGCGCTTAAATTCCCGTGATGTTGTTGAATGGCCTGGTTTATTAACTGCTGCTCCATTTCACTTAGGGTAAGCGGAGTATTTATACCTTTGGTTGGCACTACAATAGGTTTCATAAAAAACGATTCGGCATTCAGTACAGAACCTTCACCAAGTATTACGGCTTTTTCTATGGTATGTTGAAGTTCCCGTACGTTGCCGGGCCACGGATAATTGAGCAGCTTCTGGCTGGCCTGCTGATTAATCCGAAGGTTGGTTTTGTTGTACCTGGCAGCGTACTTTTTTAAAAAAAAGTTGGCAAGTATTAGAACATCGTCACCTCGCTCACGCAGCGGAGGAACCTCTATTTGTATGGTATTGATCCGGTATAGCAAATCCTCGCGGAAAACACCCTCCTGCACCAGCTGTTCCAGATTTTTATTGGTGGCACAAATCAACCGGATATCAACAGGTATAGGTCGATTGGAGCCAACCCGGTAAACTTCACGGTTTTGAATGGCCGCTAAAATCTTTGCCTGAAGGTGGTACGACAGGTTTCCTATTTCGTCGAGGAACAGGCTGCCACGATCGGCCATTTCGAATTTCCCGGCCCGGTTATCATTAGCATCTGTAAATGAACCTTTTACATGTCCAAACAGCTCGCTTTCGAACAGCGTTTCAGTAATGGCCCCCATGTCCACGTTAACCATTATTTCGCCGTTCCGTACCGATAGCCGGTGTATTTCACGGGCAATTAATTCCTTGCCGGTACCATTCTCACCGGTTATTAGCACGTTTGCATCGGTTTTGGCAACCTTTCGGACCATATTTAGCACCTGCATTAACTTTGGCGATGAACCAATTATATGATTCGGGTTACGGTTTATTTCCTGCTTCAGCTCGCGGGTTTTTTCTTTCAGCCGGGTTACCTCTTTTTTCGAGAGGTTTAGCTCAATGGCTGAATTTAATGTGGCCAGCAGTTTTTCGTTATCCCATGGTTTTAAAACAAAATCGGTGGCTCCGGATTTAAGGGCCTTTATGGCCAACTCAACATCACCGTAGGCGGTAATCATTACAACCGATACCTGTGGGTCTATCTCCTTAATTCTATTCAACCAGTAAATTCCCTCGTTGCCTGTGTTTACGCCAGCCTTAAAGTTCATATCGAGCAGAATAAGGTTGTAGTCTTTCCTCTTCAGCTCAGAGGGTATTTGTTCAGGGTTGGATAGGGTCGATACTACTTGAAACTCTGGTGATAAAAGAATTTCAAGGGCACCGAGGATACTTTGGTTGTCGTCAACTATCAGTATATTACCTTTTACCATGTATAGCTTTTTGTCAAAAGTAAATGCTTATCATGGAACTGTCAATGGTGTGTAAAATAATTTTACATAAATATGTTAATTATTTTTACGGATAGGGTGTTGTGTTATTGACTAATATATAGAATATCAGCGTTATAAAAATATGGTATGGTTGTGGTATGGTAAGAAATAAATTGAATTGGGATGTACAGAAAAAATATTGTTTTGCTGCTCTGCTTTATAGCTTTTACCACGGTATCGCAGGAAAAATGGACATTAAACCGTTGTATTAGGTATGGTGTGGATAATAACCTTACGGTACAAAATGCCGCAATATCAGAAGATATTGCAGATATATCGCTTAAGCAGACGAAATGGAGCTATTTGCCAGAAATTTATGCGGGTTCCAGCGCAGGAATGAATTATGGTAGATCCATCGATCCCAGCACAAATGCTGTGGTTAAAACGTCATTTTTCGGAAATTCATACTACCTGAGCGCATCGTTACCGCTATTCAGCGGTTTTTCGCAGCTGAATAAAATGGCGTACCAGCGGTTCCTTTCGCTATCGGCCGAGAATAAGCATGTTAAGCTTGAGGACGAAATTGCATTCACGGTGATGAACGCATTTTTTGATGTGGTTTACTACGATGAATTGCTATCCATTGCCGACGAGCAAAGGGAATTGTCAAAATTAAACCAGAGAAAAACGGAGATACTGGTTACCACGGGATTGAAATCTGAGGCCGATTTGCTTGAGGTTAAAGCCAACGTGGAGAAAGATGAGTTATTCTATATTCAGTCAAAGAACTACCTGGAGGCCGCACAAATTAACCTGCGAAAGGCCATGAATCTTGGTTTTGATACCCGGTTGGAGTTGGAAAAACCACAGGACTCTGTTTTTGTAATTAGTACCGATGATGTAAATCATGAAATGCTGTTCCAGAACTACGCGCAGTGGTCGCCAGAGCTAAATTCATACGAGAACGAATGGAAAGCGTCGCTGAAAAAGGTGGGCATTAGCAGGTCTGCCTACTATCCATTAGCCAGCTTAGAGGCATCGTATGGCACGGGTTATTACGAAACCAACAAGGATTCAAGTGGGAAAACCTATGCGTTTAGCAATCAGTTCAGGAACAATGAAAGCAAGTACGTAGGGCTGTCCTTAACTATTCCAATATTCACGAAAAATCAGGTGCGGCTTAGTGTCCGGGAGGCTAAGTTGGCGTCGGAGCAGAGTAAAAATCTGCTCGATAAGGCTAAGCAGGATTTACAGCTCGAAATTGTTGAGAATGTAAATAGCATGATTGCGGCAAGCCGGGAGTTGAAACAGGCACAGAACCAGCTGGAGGCGGACAAACTTGCCTTTGAGGCTGCGCAGAAGAAATATGATAGGGGTATGATTGGCGTTGTGGATTTTTATACCGCTAAAAACCGGTTGAGCACCACAAAGGGGCAGGCTCTTAGGGCACGCTTAACCCTTGAAATTAAAAAGCGGACCATTGATTTTTACAAGGGTATCCGTTTCTGGGAGAAGTAGAGGGAAACAAAATCAGTAGTAAGATAACACCATAAATTAAACACAAAATACAGGATATATGGGCATGGATAGGGTAATTGAACAGAAGAGAGGCTTAAAGCGCAAGCATATTTACTGGGGAATGGGTGCACTTGTATTGTTAGCCCTCATTGTAAAAATAATCTTTGGAGATAACAGTTCGGCTTACCGCACCGACGCAGACAGGCTTACCATTAGCACGGTTGAGGAGGGTTTCTTTAACGATTACATCACAGTTATAGGTCAGGTAGAACCAATCTCAACCATATACCTCGATGCGGAGGAAGGCGGTCAGGTAGGCGAGCTGCTGATAGAGGAAGGTGCTATGGTTAAAAAGGGTGACGTAATTCTGCGGTTGGAGAACCGTCAGCTATACCAAACCATCCTAAACAGCGAAGCCGCATTGGCCGAAAAGGAGAATTACCTGAGAAATACCAGAATTAGCTTTGAAACGGAGTTAATTCAATCCAAACGCAACATTCTGGATAACGAGTACAGGCTAACCCGCAAGAAACGGAACTTTGAGCAGAATCAGTCGCTATTCAACGAGGGATTAATTGCCAGGGAGGATTACGTGCAGTCGAAGGAGGACTTTGAGTACGAGCAGAAACTTCTCGAGATTAACAGGATAAAGGCAAAAAACGATTCGTTGATGCGCGCCACATCAATGATTACCCTGGAGCGCGACCTTGTCCAGATGCGTGAAATGCTAAAGCTTGTCCACGAGCGTATCGATAATCTGAATGTTAAGGCAACGGTTGACGGTCAGCTGGGTATGCTCGACGCCGAGGTGGGGCAGTCCATTGCCCAGGGGCAAAGGATTGGGCAAATTAACGTGCTGACGAACTTTAAGATTAATGCAAAAATTGACGAGCACTACATCGATCAGGTTAGGAGAAATCTTCATGCTACCCTTGACAGAAATGAGAATACCTATTCACTTTTGCTGAAAAAGGTTTACCCGGAAGTACGCAATGGGCAGTTTCAGGTGGACTTGGTCTTTGATGGCAAAATGCCCGATAACATTCGTACAGGTCAAACATACCATATACGCCTGGAGCTGGGCGAATCAGCTAGGGCAATAATAATCCCTCGTGGTGCCTTTTTCCAAAGCACCGGTGGCCAGTGGATTTTTGTGCTAAATTCTACCGGAACCGAAGCGGTTAAGCGAAAAATCAAAGTGGGCAAACAAAACCCCCAGTATTACGAGGTGTTAGAAGGATTGCAGGCTGGCGAAAAGGTTATAACCAGCAGTTACGATTTGTTTGGGGATAATGAAAGAATAGTGCTGAAGTAAGAGGGAGAATGGATTTAGAACAGACATCAAGATTAACAGATATGTCAACCAGTATCGAAAAAGAATTCATCTCAACGTTGCGGGTTGACTTAGCCTGGAAAGGAGAAACCCTGGTTATTATATGGATATACCCTAACGAAATGGAGAACGGCATTCTCGCTGTCCCTTTTTCGTTATGCAATAAACGAACAACACTATAAACTTAAATAAAAAGCTATGATTAGAACAGAGAATTTAACCAAGATTTTCCGCACCGAGGAAATTGAAACCAGCGCACTTAGCAAGGTAAACCTTCATATTCAGCAAGGTGAATTTGTGGCTATTATGGGGCCATCCGGGTGTGGCAAATCAACCCTACTTAATATCATTGGTTTGCTCGACAATCCATCGGATGGCAAATATTTTTTTGATGGGCAGGAGGTTGGGCATTTAAAGGAGCGTAACCGTACCCAGCTCCGGAAGGGGAATATTGGTTTTGTATTTCAAAGCTTCAACCTCATTGATGAGCTTAATGTTTACGAGAATGTTGAACTCCCGCTTATTTACCTGAAAATGACTGCCAGAAAGCGCAAGGAAATGGTTGAGCAGGTACTTGAACGGATGCAGATTAGTCACCGGCGTAAGCATTTTCCCCAGCAGCTATCGGGCGGTCAGCAGCAGCGCGTGGCAATAGCTCGTGCCGTGGTGGCAAATCCTAAGCTAATCCTTGCCGATGAGCCAACAGGAAATCTCGACTCTAAGAATGGCCTTGAGGTAATGAACCTGCTTACCGAGTTAAACCGCGAGGGTACAACCATTGTAATGGTAACCCACTCGTTGCACGATGCAGGTTTTGCGCACAGGGTAATCAATCTGTTCGACGGACAAATTATTACGGAAGAGGTTCGGAATCAGGTTGGCGAGATGATGCTGTAGTGTTTTCAAATTCTGCTGCGATTACTGCTTCATGTAACGCTTGGTACAATTTAAAACCAGATAAAAACAATGAACAATCTCCGGTTTATCGTTAGAATGCTACGCAGGAATCCCCTGCTGGTATTTGTAAGTTTACCCGGTCTGGCTATCGGCCTGAGCGCTGTGCTTCTGCTATCTGTTTACCTGAAGCATGAGCTTAGCTTCGACCAGCACTTTACAACAAAGGATAGGGTATTAAGGCTATACGCAAAGGTGGTTGAAAATAACCAGCCCACAGTTTACGGTATATGTCTTCGTAAGGCCTATACCGACATTCCTGCCAAGGTTCCCGAAGTTGAGGCTGCTGTTCAGTTTTATCGCGGTTGGGGTGTAAACGTTAAAAATGGGGGAAAGCAATTCCCGTCAATGAACTTAATGTATGCCGATCCGGGTTTCTTTGATGTATTTGGGTTGAAGCTGCTATACGGGAATCAGGCGGAGGCCCTTTGGGGAATGGGAAAAGTGGTGCTTACCCATTCGGCTGCGCAGAGAATATTTAACCGGGACGATTGCGTGGGGCAGGTTGTATATATTTCCGATGAACCCTTCACCGTTTCGGGAGTTATAAATGATATTCCGCAAACAACACATTTCAGCTTTGATTTGCTGGCATCAATAGAATCTATACACCCTGAGAATTTTGGAGGTCTCGAATTTTTCACCTACTTCCTGATACGTAAAAACGCCGATACCCAAAAGGCCGGGATGCAGATAGCCGCTGTTTATAACGAGTTGATGAAACCATTTGATGCGAATTTTAACATGCAAACGGAATCGGGCACCGAGCTGTTGGACAAAATTCATCTGTACTCCCGGGTCAATTTTGACTTGTCCCCCAAGGCCAGTATGATGAACATTGGCATTGTGGCGGGTATTGCTTTTCTTGTTCTGCTAATCGCCATGGTTAATTACATCAACCTTTATGTTTTGCATGGTGAAAAGCGAATTACCGAGATTGCGGCCCGTAAATCGCTGGGGGCAACATCAAAGAATTTATCCCGGATGTTTTATGCCGAAACGGGTGCCGTAGGATTACTGGCCTTTGCTTTAGCCGTTATTATTGCATTGCTGGTTCAACCCTATTTTGCCAGGTTAATGCAACGCCGGATGGATATATCGGAGCTGCTTTCTCCTTCTGGAATCCTGATAGTTCTGGGTTTTCTTTTGCTGCTGATTTTGGTTTCCGGGGCTTACCCGAGTTTTTACCTTTCACGGATTAACCTGGTAAATGGGTTGAAGGGAATTGCTGATCGGGTAAAACGGAAAGGCCACCTGTTTACGACATCTGTGCTGGTTCAGTTTACCATTACCGTTTTTTTGATTAGCTCGTTGGTTATTATTCATGCCCAGGTTCGGTACTTGAAGGGCATTCCCCTGGGGTTCAACCCTGAGCAGGTGGTTGGAATTAACACGTATAGCCCTGCATTGATGAAAAAATATAAGGATATCCAGAACGAGTTGCTACAGTTCCCATTCGTTAAAAGTGTTGGTTCTTCCGATCATAGTATGGGTGAAGGATGTAGCGGACAGGGAATAAAGGTTTACGGCAATCCGGGTAGCTATTTATCAGTAAATGAGTACCGGGTGAAACCCGGGTTCTGCGAAACAATGGAGTTACAGCTGCTGGATGGCCGATTTTTTAGGGATAATGAACAGGATAAGCGCTCCGTTATTTTAAATGAAGCAGCGGCAAAAATGCTGGAATTAGGCACCAGCGTGGGAACGCAGGTGGAAATGTTTGGCGAGCCCATGGAGGTTATTGGAGTTGTAAAGGATTTTTACTACGTGGATCATCCCGGCGAACCTATAGCACCGCTTGTACTTACCAACTATTCCAACGCGGTGGGTAGAAGTTACCTGCGCATAGTTGGCGATTTTACTTCGGATAGGCAGACGCAAGTGGCCTCCGTTCTAAAACACCATGATCCGGATTTTATTTTTGGTTACTTCCGGCTAACCGATAATTACTCGTCGAAATTTGGGAACGAGGAACGTGTTATGAGGTTGGTATCAACAGGTGCTTACCTGGCAATACTAATAAGTTTTATGGGGTTGATGGCCCTTTCCCTGATGAATGTAAACCGTAGAACCAAAGAAATTGGCGTGCGCAAGGTAACGGGAAGTACCGTAGCAGAGGTGATGGTTACATTACTGCGCCAGTTTATAGGACTTGTTATTATTGCCTGTATAATGGCATTTCTTCCAGCTTACCTGATAATGCAGCAGTGGCTTGGAAATTTTTCCGATAAGATTTCTCTACATATTAGCTACTTCCTGCTTAGTGGATTTTTTGCCCTCCTTATCGCCCTCCTGGCGGTTGGTTGGCAAAGCTGGAAGGCCGCTACAGCGAATCCGGTGGAGGCATTGCGTTACGAATAATTCAATCCTGACAGGTTTCCGAAACCTGTCAGGATTGAGCGAATAGATAAATAAACACAAAGCAAAACATAGAAACGGACAAAAACAAGGCTCATCAATCAACGATAATAATTAGCAGAACGAAAGAGATGCAAAATATTAAAATTGCTATACGGAATCTTTTAAAGAACAGACTGACTACTGGAATAAATATTTTAGGGTTAACTGCCGGGATTACCGTTAGCCTTTTGTGTTTTATGTATGTCAGGAAGGAGAAAACCACAGATAGGTTTATCCCTGATCATCAAAATATCTATGTGCTTACCAATAATAAAAATAGCCATTTTTCGATACCGATGGTGAATCTGGTAAAAAAGTATGTTCCAGCATTGAAAGAGGTAACCTTTTGTAATGAAGAATGGTCTGCTCAGATTTTTTTCAAAAATAACCATGTCAGTTATCCTGTGAAAAAATTGTTGGTGGCCGACTCTTGTTTTTTCAAGGTTTTTGCTTTTAAACCATTATGGGGTGATCCGTTAACTGCTTTAAATTCAGCCAACCGAATAGTGATCACAAAATCACTTGCCGAAAAAATGTTTGGCAACGAAAACCCCGTTGGAAAATCAATAGAATACAACACAACTAACCTGAACGGCGAACTGGTCGAAATAGCAGCAGTTTTGGACGATCTACCTCAAAACTCATCATGGGATTTCGAAGCAGTGGTTTCAATTCAAACCAATTGCAAAATAAAAGGTTATCTGTCGAACTTTGAGCAATGGGGGATGCAGAATTACCGGGCTTTTGTCCGTACAAACGAAACTCTCACAGGCGAAGCGCTGAACAAGATGCTTTCGGATGTTCCCATGAATGAAGTTCCTGCTAATTTCAGATCGCACGTTGTTTTAAGTGCTCAACCATTTGAAGATGTTTATTTCCAGTTGCCAGATTTGGAATTTATGAGACACGGGAATTTGTTTGCCTTGCTGGTTTTGAGAACTGTCGGAATCTTGATTTTGCTGTTGGCTTGCACCAACTACATCAACCTTGTGACGGCACAGCGTGAAAAACGATTGAAAAGCGTAGGTATTCTCAAAACTTTTGGTGGAGGGAGAAGTAGAATTATCAGTCTGATGACTGTAGAATCGGCGCTGGTTGTTGCGTTTGCCATTCTGCTTTCGCTAGGAATATCTGTTTTGTTACTCAATTCATTCAACAGTCTTACACAATCGAGGTTTATTGCCGAATCTTTTTTTTCCGCAAGCAATTTGATTATTGTTGCCTGCCTGTTTTTTGCAACGGTCTTTATTTCGGGGCTTGTGCCAGGTATTATTTTTAGCCGTTATAAACCTGCATTGCTGTTAAAAAATCAATCTGGAAAAGCATCTGGCAATTTATTGCGAAACGGTTTACTGGTTTTCCAGTTTATAATCTCCATTGCGCTTATTTCTGGAATTATTGTGATTAACCGGCAGAATCGGTATTTGAACTCAGTGAACCCTGGGTTTCAAAAAGAAAACATTGTTTTTGCCAATACTAATGCTGATATCAAAAAAAATATTCAGGCGTTACAAAACGAACTGTCAAAGATTTCGCAAATCGTCGATATAACTTTTTCGGGTGAACCAATAGGGCAAATGGAAGAGAACTGGTCTGTTGGCTTTATAAACAAAGGCGAAAAAAGCGAAATTGGGTTTGCCAAATTTACGGTTTCATCCAACTTCTTCGATTTTTTCGGAATCCCAGTTATTGAGGGAAGTTCTTTCTCCGAGCACTCATTCGAAAAACAGGATTGGATTTTTAATGAAAAAGCTGCACGTGAATTTAATGTTTCCAATCTTGCCGATGCTCGCATCGTTTCGTCGGATCCGGCTAACGGGGCTATTGTCGGGATTGTTGGCAATTTTAATTTCGAGTCAATGCACGTTCCGCTGAGATCGGCTGCTTTTCGTTGCACCAATCAGTGTGGCAATGTAGTTTATCTGAAACTGGGAGTTTCTGATTTTAATACCATTCACAAAACGATGGAATCTGTCAACCAAATTTGGGACAAACTTTCACCAAATTTTCCGTTTGAACCACAATTTCTTGATGCCTCGTGGAATGCTTTGTATGCAAGGGAAAAACAATTTCAGCAAATCCTGCTCTTTACGACAATAGTTTCGCTTATCCTTTCATGCCTTGGGCTCATCGGGTTAACCTTCTTTATCATGGAACGCCGCACCAAAGAAATTGGCATTCGCAAAGTGAATGGAGCCACAGTTTCAGAAGTGATGATAATGCTCAACAAGAGTTTTGTAAAATGGGTTGCTATTGCTTTTGTATTTGCTACGCCGATTGCTTGGTACGCTACGAACAAATGGCTTGAGAATTTTGCCTATAGAACTACAATAGGTTGGTTTATTTATGCTGAATCCGGATTCATTATGTATGCAACAGTTGTGTTAACAGTTACTTTACAAAGTTTAAACGCTGCTACAAAAAATCCAGTAGAGGCGTTGAGGTACGAGTGACACTTAATTAAATAATATAAATACTTGATATATGCTTCAATTGAAAAGATTTTTTAAAACGGTAATTAAGTATAAAACATCAACATACTTAACGCTGTTGAGTTTGATTGTTTCCTTTTTGGGGATAATTATTCTTTCATTATATGTTTCCTTTGAAAAGAGTTTCGATAAGTTTAATAAAAATGGTAATAACATATACAGGATTGAAACATTGCAGTATGGCTCTGCTTTGCCAGCTGTTATGAGTAAATTGGTAATTGATAAAATTCCTGAAGTTGAAAATATCGTAACCCTTCGAAGTTGGAATTTTGAGGTAGCTTCTGAGAAGCAGAAGGAAAGTAACATAAACTTTTCTGCCGACTCGTATTTTGCCGATAGTTCTTTCTTTAACATTTTTTCCTTTCCTCTTATTTCTGGCGATAAGAACACTGCCCTGGTGGAGCCAAATTCTGTTGTAATTAGCAAAATGCTGGCACAAAAGATTTTTGGCACCTATGATGCATTAGGTCAAACGCTAATTATTATGAACCAGCCGTTCAAGATTACTGGAATAATGGAAAATCTTCCTAAAAATTCTTCTATCAAGGGCGATTGTTTGGTTTCGTTGTCCACGCTAAGAAAAAATAATGGATTTGCTGTAAATGAATGGTCAGAATGGAGTTTTACCCTTTTTGTTCAACTTCGTCAGGGTGTTAATGGTGCCGATGTTGGTAAAAAAA
>JBFXEO010000030.1:0-18919 GCA_050180015.1 Bacteroidales bacterium
TTGGAAATTTTTGGCTGTTGTTCCTGCTGTTGCTGGTTTTTATCCTGTTGATCCTTATTTTTATCCTGCTTATCTTTATTTTCGTCTTTGTTGTTGTCCTTATTGTCCTTATTATCCTTGTTATCCTTGTTATCCTTGTTGTCCTTGTTGTCTTTATCTTTATTCTGCTGCTGTTGTTGCTGCTGTTTTAGCATTCGTTGAGCCTCGGAGAGGTTGTACTTGGTTTCTTTATCGTAAGGGTTTAATTTTAGGGCGTTCTTGTACGCTTCTATGCTTTCCTGATATTTCTGCTGCTTAAAAAGGGCATTGCCTTTATTATGATATATCATTGCCCGTTGGGCGTTGGTTAGCCCAGTCTGATTGATTTCATCGGATTGCTTAAGCGATTCATCGTATTTGTCCTGTTTATAAAGTGCATCGGACAGGTTGAACTGCCCCTTGAATGAATGGGCATTAGACTCCAGCGCTTTTCGGTACTGCACTTCCGATTCAATGTATTCCTTACTGTCAAATGCCCTATTCCCTTTTCGTATTGATTTACGTTCTGTTTGGGCAACAGTAGATATAGTAATTAATGAAAGAATAGTATAGCTCAGCAATAACTTTTTCATAGTTCACCTCCCTTTTTATCGCCAAACAGGTTGAGTTTTGCAAGCCACAAGTTTTTGCGTTCCAGTATTAAAAACTCAACAACAAGTAAAAAAAGTGCTACAGCCAGCAAATACTGGTACTGCTCATTATACTCAGAGTAAACTTTATCTTTAATTTCGGAACGCTGCATTTTATCGATATTGTCAAAAAGTGGCAGCAATCCCAGCTGGGTATTGGTGGCCCTAACATATTTGCCATTTCCCACTACGGCAATTTTTGAAAGGGTTTCCTCGTCGAGTTTTGTAACTACCACGTTCCCATCGCCGTCTTTCAAATAATTATGGTCAACTCCAATTGGAATAGGGGCCCCGCTAGACGATCCAATCCCAATAGTGTGAATTACAATACCTTTTTCTGCCGCAATCTTTGCCGTTTCAACCGGATCGTCTTCATGATTTTCGCCGTCGGAAATTACAATAATAACCTTACTTGTACCCGGTTGCGGGCTAAATGAGCTGGCCGCCAACTCTATGGCACTGCCAATGGCAGTGCCCTGCTTTGGTACCATCCCCGGATTAATTGATGAAAGAAACATTTTAGCCGAAGCATAATCGTTGGTAACAGGTAGCTGAACGTAAGCGTCGCCGGAGAAAACGATTAGCCCAATCCGATCGTTAGTCAACCTATCTACCAGCTGTGAAATTGATTGCTTTGCTTTTTCTATTCTACTGGGCTGAATATCCTCTGCTAACATGCTGTTCGAAACGTCGAGAGCTATTATCAATTCTATACCCTTACGTTTTACCTCGGTTAGCTTTGCGCCAAACTGCGGTCCAGCCAGCGCAAATATAATGAACATCAATGCCAGCAACACGGCTACCAACTTAACCCATACGCGCTTAAAGGAGATATTGGGCATAAGGCCTAAAACAGTATCGTAATTGCCAAAAAGTTTAATCCTGGTTTTCTGCAACCTAACAGAATACCAGTAAAGCACCACTATAAACGGGATAATTAAAAGGCAGTATAAATATTCCGGGTTCGAAAATCTAAACATACGCTACTAGTTTATAATCCAATTTATTAAAGGTTCTACTGTAAACTACTAAAAGTTGTTCGCCGAAGAGTAACTTCTGCAATAAGCAAGAGCAGAGCGGCAAAAAGGAATCCCCTGTAGTGCTCCTCCCGTCGGCTATACTCGGTTACCTGAATCTTTGATTTCTCCAACGAATCAATCCTGGCATAAACCTCTGCAAGGGCTTTATTATTGACAGCCCTAAAGTATTCTCCGCCGGTCAGCTCCGCAATCTTTGTCAATAGCTCTTCGTCTATTTCCACCTTCATGTCGTGGTATTGGGTTCCAAAGGGAGTTTGAACTGGGTAGGGTGCAGTTCCATAAGTGCCAACGCCTATTGTATAAACCCGAATTCCAAAGCTTTTAGCTATTTCTGCTGCAGTAAGCGGTGCTATTTCCCCCCGGTTATTAACCCCATCGGTTAGTAAGATAATGACCTTGCTTTTGGCATCGCTATCCTTTAGGCGCGATATTGCAGTTGCCAGGCCGGAGCCAATTGCCGTTCCATCTTCCAGCACGCCCATGTTTATATCCTTAAACATGTTTATAAGCGTAACGTGATCGGTAGTTAAAGGGCAAAGCGTAAAGCTCTCGCCGGCGAAAATTACGAGTCCAATTCTATCGGTTTCGCGCCCACTAATAAATTTGATGCCCAAATCTTTTGCAGCACCAAGCCTATCGGGGTTAAAATCGCGGGCAAGCATACTTCCCGAAACATCTAACGATAAAACAATATCTATTCCTTCTGCCGAAACATTTTTTTGTACATTGGTTGACTGAGGTCTGGCTAAGGCAACTATCAGCAGAATAACCGCTATAATCAGAAAAATAAACGGCAAATGCCTGAGCATAACACGTAGAGTAGGCCTTGAATTGCCGAAACCTTTTAACGTTGATATTTGAAGGCTTGCCTTGGTGTCCTTTTGGTGAAAAACATACCACGCAACCATAAATGGCACCAGCAGTAAAAAGTATAGCAACTTCGGATTTGCAAAAACTAATCCTGACATTTTAATTCAACTTTTTTGGTTCTTCAACAATTTCCTGCTCCGGATTCTGAGCCGTATCATCCGTTGTAGCTCTGTCAGCCTTAACCTCCTCCGGTTTTGTTTTATGCACAAAATCAAATGCGAAGTTCAGGTAATGCTCATTTTCAGTAACCAGCGGAATATGCTTTGCAAACTTTACCAAGTCGGCAGAAAATAAGAACTCCCGCAAGTCATCGGCCAACGATCCAAAATTGTAATCAACCTTACTAATTTCACTTAGTATTTCGGTGGTTGTCTGCTCGGGTGCGTTGATATCAAACCGTCCTTCCAGGTAAATCCTGAGAATATCCACAAGGTTTGAGTAGTAATGCTTATGGTTCTCGGTATTCCAGAGCTTATTATCCCTAATACGCTGTAATTCCCTTAATGCAACTACATGTGGTGGGTCGGTTGGTTTGAACAAATTGAGGAAGGGTTTATTCTGCCTACGGTTCCGAAGATACAGGATTAAAAGAACTATTAACGCTGCCAGCACCAAAACGGAACCTGCCCACGGGGCAACTTCGGAAAAAGTAATGGGTTCCTCTATGGGGGGCTTAATGTCAAAAATATCTTTCTGATTGGAATCCCTGGGAATCGGTTTTACAAAGAACAGGCCTGTTGATGCAAGTAGCGTATCGGCCAAGCTACCGTGAAGTACCACAACCGGAAGCGAAGGGATAACATGTACTCCGCTATCGAATGCGGTTACCAAATACCGTAGTGTAAAAGTTACATCATTACCGGTTACAACCGAGTCGATAGTTGGTTTCCCAATAAGATCCACGCCGTTACCCAGCGAATCGGACACTTCGGGGAATAAGAACTTCACCCCCTTTTTCCCATTAACCGTAAGAGAATAGTAAATTTGGTCTCCAACCAAAATTGTGTCCCTATCGAGCCTTGCTTTTACATGAACAAGGTTATGGGGCTGTGAGAACGACGGCCTGGGGCAGACCACGAGCAGTATCAACACCATCAGCTTAATTCTCTTTTCCATCATCATGCTCTGCGTTTAAATAAAAGAATTAAGGGCTTCACATAATCTTCATCTGTGGCAATCGAGGTCAAATCAACCTTTGATTTTGTGAATACCTTTTTAAGGTTTTCGGTTGTTTGTAACCACCACTTACCATATGCTTGACGAGTTAATGCGTCCGACGTGTCAATCCACGAATACCCCCCGCTTTCGGCATCTTTAAACTTTACAAGGCCAACCGAGGGTAATTCAGTTTCGCGGTTGTCAAAAACCCGAATCCCCACCACATCGTGTTTGTTGTTGGCAATGCTTAACGCATCGGAAAACCGGGGCTGCGAGTTTTTGTCAACATCAACAAAATCGCTTAAAATAAATGCCGTGCAACGTTTCTTTATAGCATTCGTCAAATACTTCAATGCGTCGGCAATATTGGTTTCCTTGCTTTGGGGCTGGTAGTTGAGCAGCTCACTGATTATCCTCAAAATGTGCTTTCGCCCCTTTTGGGGTGGAATGAACTTTTCGACCCTACCGCTAAATAGTATAACGCCTATTTTATCGTTATTCTGAATTGCCGAAAAGGCAAGAACAGCAGCAATTTCAGTTATAAGCTGATTTTTGAGTAGCATCGATGTGCCAAAATTCTCGGAACCGCTGACATCGATCAACAGCATCACGGTAAGTTCACGTTCTTCCTCAAAAACCTTTACGTAGGGTTGATTAAAACGTGCCGTAACATTCCAGTCTATACTTCTAATATCATCGCCGTAATGGTACTCGCGAACCTCGCTGAAAGCCATACCCCGTCCTTTAAATGCGCTATGGTATTGGCCCGCAAAAATGTGGCGCGATAAACCACGCGTTTTTATTTCAATTTTTCGTACCCGTTTTAAGATATCCGATGTTTCCACAATTGAACTATTTATTAATAATTGATCGGATTGTAACTGTTATAAACCATTCGCCACGTTTGAGTTTTATCTCATACTCCTTGCCGTTCTTATGCTCTACCCATGTATTGGCGGCTACTTTAATATAGTTTTTCTCCAAGTCGGAGTAAACCTGGCCGTAAAGCCATGTGTTATACATCCTAGACACCGATGTGCAAATGCCCTTGCCGTTTACCATAAACAGGAGCGTTTGCTCATCTATGGCATTTACAAACTTAATAAAGCTTCTATCGGCATTCTTAACCTCTTTATCGAAGACAAAACCCTTGTATTCTTTTGGAGTTAACCTGACAATCTCGTTCCTGTGCATACCAATATAATTCTGTCCGTCAGCCAACAGCTGAATTAACCAGAATGGCACTGTCAGGATGATATTCCTGAAACTCCAACCCATGCTATGGCACCTCTATAGTATTCAAAATTTCGGTGATAACATCTTCCGTTGTAATATTTTCGGCCTCGGCCTCGTAGGTTAATCCAATACGGTGGCGGAGTACATCGTGGCAAACTGAGCGGACATCTTCCGGAATAACATACCCTCTACGCTTAATGAATGCATACGCCTTTGATGCCAGCGCAAGGTTTATGGATGCCCTGGGCGATGCGCCGTAATTAACCATAGATTCAAACTTCTGAAGATTGTACTGCTCCGGGAAACGTGTTGCAAACACTATATCGAGTATGTACTTCTCTATTTTTTCATCCATGTAAACCTCGCGAACAACTTTACGTGCGTTGACAATGTCTGAGGGTTTCAGCACCTTCTCGGGTTTAGGGAATGTTAACGAAAGGTTTTCGCGCATAATCATTCGCTCGTCCTCCACCTTGGGGTAGGTTATTTTGACCTTGAGCATAAAACGGTCAACCTGTGCTTCGGGCAACGGGTAGGTACCCTCCTGCTCTATCGGATTTTGAGTGGCCAGCACCAAGAATGGCTCATCAAGTTTATACGTGACGTCGCCAATTGTTATTTGCCGTTCCTGCATGGCTTCAAGCAAAGCGCTTTGAACTTTTGCCGGGGCACGATTTATTTCATCGGCCAGAATAAAGTTAGAAAAAATAGGCCCCTTCTTTACGTTAAACTGTTCGCTTTTAGGACTGTAAATTAAAGTACCAATCAAATCGGCGGGCAGAAGATCGGGAGTAAACTGAATTCGATTAAATTTAACATCAATAATGTTAGAAAGCGTGTTAATAGCTAATGTTTTGGCTAAGCCCGGGACGCCTTCAAGCAGTATGTGTCCATCGGCAAGCAAGCCAACTAGCAAGGACTCAATCAAATGTTTCTGCCCAACAATGACCTTGTTCATTTCCATGTTGATAATATCAACAAATGAACTTTCGAGCCTGATTCTTTCGTTTAATTCCTTGATGTTTAGTGTAGTTGTTTCACTCATACTCAGCTATTTTTAAATGCTTATTATACTTGCTATTTACTCTAAAATGACCGTTCGCAAATATGATAATAAATACAGGTCCTTGATGTTAAATAAAGTTAAAACCATTGAATTTATATGGTAAAGGAGGTTAAAGAGTAGATTAATTCGGTGTAAAATTTCGTTTTTACTTGTTGGGCTGCCAAAAGGGAAAAAATTAAAAAACATGTAGGTTTCACTTCTGCCCGGGGCATTGCATAACAAAACTGATGTGCTGGCTGGAAATAATTTTTCCCCAACCGCACGACGTATATTGTATCTTTTGAATTTGTAAATTGAAATGCAGTTTTTTACCTTGTGCTAAATTTTAAACAGGTATAAATTTGACGTACCGGTATTTCATACAACTCTCATATCGGGGGACCAATTACCACGGATGGCAAATTCAGAACAATGCGCAAAGCGTACAGGAAGCGGTAAACAACGCCCTTTCCAGGCTTTTAAACAATAGTAGGGTGGAAACAACCGGTGCCGGCAGAACCGATACCGGAGTCCATGCACGTTTTTTTATTGCTCATTTCGATACCGGGGAACCTAGCCTCAATACAAATAAAACATTCATACATAGTTTAAACAGGATACTCCCCCCTGACATATCGGTTGCAAGAATATCGGCAGTTAAGCCGAATGCGAATGCCCGGTTCGATGCATTACTGCGGGGCTATGAGTATATAATCTGCCAAACCAAGGATCCATTTATGAATGGTTTATCGTGGATGTATTCCGCCAACCTCGACATAGAAAAAATGCAGATGGCATCGCAGCTGCTACTTGATTACTCCGATTTTACCAGCTTTAGCAAAATTGGCTCCGACAATAAAACCAACTTATGCAAGGTGTTTAAAGCAGACTGGATGAAGAAAGATAACCTGCTTATTTTCAGCATTACGGCCAACCGATTTTTACGAAATATGGTAAGGGCCATTACGGGAACCCTTGTAGATGTTGGCAGGGGTAAGTCAACCCCCGAAGATTTTGCGAAAATTATCGAGGCTAAGGATAGAGGTTTGGCTGGGACATCGGCTCCGGCCGAAGGACTTTACCTGACTGAAATTGAATATCCAAAAGATATATTTTTAGCATAGGCAATTTATCGTTTTACAAAAGAAATTTACTTTTTGTTAATGTTTTATTTCTATTCAATTAGCTGATAGGCAATAACTTTACTTTTCACTAAAATTCAATAACCATGAAACGGACAAGCTATCAAATCTTTATTTTAGCTATAGCAGGTGTTATACTTGTATTGCTGGGCAGTTGCCGCAAGCAACAAAGTTCAACCAGCAGTAAAAGTGGTGCTTTCAGCTTTGCCTTCCTTACCGATATACATCTTCAACCCGAGCTAAATGCTGTTCAAGGCTTTCAGCAGGCAATAGATACTTTGAATAAATTGCATCCCGATTTTGTACTTACAGGTGGAGACCTAATTATGGATGCACTTGGCCAAACATACAGCAGGGCCGATTCCTTATATAACCTATACCAAGAAACCGCAAAGCAGATTAATGTACCGGCCTATAATACCCTTGGAAACCATGAAATATATGGAATTTATAGAAAAAGCGGTGCTGATCCTTTAAACCCTGAGTACGGCGAAAAAATGTTCGAGAAAAGAATCGGGAAGTCATACTACACGTTTGACCATAAGGGCTGGAGGTTCATGGTAATCAACTCGGTTGAAGATACTAAGAAAGGTGGATACATCGGGATGATAGATAGCGCTCAGGTTGAATGGATAAAGGGTGTTTTAGCCCAAACCGATCCCAAGATGCCGATTGTTCTGAGTACCCATATTCCTTTTATTACAGCATACACACAAAAATACGGTGGGAGTACGCTGCCCAACGACTCTTCGTTAGTCGTTATCAACGCTAAAAATGTTATCGACCTATTTAACGGGTATAATCTTAAATTGGTTCTTCAGGGGCATTTGCATACCGTTGAAGATGTTTTTATTGATGGTGTACACTTTGTTACTGGAGGTGCAATTTCGGGGAAATGGTGGAAGGGAGCAAACGTGGGATACGAGGAAGGTTTTGTACTTGTAACAATTGACGGAGATCAGTTCAACTGGAAGTATATTGATTACGGCTGGAAGGTCGATGAAAATGATCGGTAAAACCATAATTTGTTAAATATTTTTGGCTGAAAATCAAATAATTAGTAAACTACAAGCGGCGTGCGGGCCCTAAAAATAGGGCAATAAAACAACAAAAAAGTTAAATGACAGAATAACTTTGCGCTTTTAACCATTGGTTACTGCCCGCAGGGTTGGTGTTCCTCGCGGAGTAAATCGTTTACTGTTTTTACCGGGCTAAAGGTAGATAGCGGTACTTCTACAAAAATGGTATTCCAGTTGCTCATGGCACCATTCCAAAGTCCCGGCAATTCCAGTGCTTTTATCTGTTTGCCATCCTTACTTTTTACCGATATAAATCCGGTTGCCGGATCGGTGTAGTTCAGCAGGTTAAATTTATTGCCGTTATAACCCTTAGTGCTGCAAACAATATCTACCGGGTTAAAATGGGTTGATTGGCTGAAAATATTTTTCATCTTGCTGTCATTCAAATCTATCTGCGAGCTTTCCACAATCTGCAACGAGGTTGATCCATCGGAATTTACTGCCCAGAACGGCCCTCCGCCCGGCTCTCCCTGATTCTTTACCATTCCGCAAACCCGTATTGGGCGGTTAAGTACGCGTAGCAAATACTCTTTAATATCAGCAACTGATGATTTTTTGAGGTTTGCCGGAGGCAAAATGCAAAGTTCATCGATGGTAAAGTCTAAAACTTCCGGCAGAAAATCGGCCGATTGGTTTTCCTCCCCGTTTATACGGCGAATAAAATCGAAAATAATGTTCCTGTAGCTGATTAACAGCCCGGCAAGGGCTTTTTTGTACCTAATTGTTTGAGGTTTTAGATGATCGGGGGCAACATTGTCTATATTCTTAATAAAGATTATATCGGAGTCCAAACCGTTCAAATTTTCAATCAATGCGCCATGTCCTCCCGGACGGAAAAGCAGAGTACCGTCGGAGTTTCGGAAAGGCCTGTTATCCATATCAACCGCAATGGTATCGGTCGAAGATTTTTGCTCGGAGAATGATACGTTAAGCTTTATTTCGTAATGATTCTCGTAAAATGCCTTAACCCTTTCAACCAGCTCATTAAATCCTTTACGGTGCTCGGGCGACACTGTCAGGTGCAGGTAAACCTGCCCATGCTGGTCACGCGCATACTGCGATCCTTCAACCAGATGTTCCTCCAGCGATGTCCGGGCAATATCGTCGTATTTGTGAAAATTAATCAGCCCTTTTGGCAACGATCCATAGTTTAAACCATTTGTATTCAGCAATGTATTAACAATAGGCAGATAATCGTTACTTTCCACCAAATCCTCCAACTTATAGCCAACGCTCCACAGCTCATTGTAGAGCTTATCGTAAAACGGAAAACTTTTTAGATTTGCAAAGAAGTGATGGATGGAGTTGAATTCTTTATCGCCGAAGCAGTCCATCCCTCTCAGCGGGTATTCCTCGCGGAATTCGTAAAGGTGTTTAAACATACGTGTTGCAGCACCCGAGGCAGGAACGAACTTTAGCCTTGTACCGCCAAAGGTTTTATAAACATCAATTAAATCGTCAACCTCCTCGGCTTCAAGCCTGATAATTCCATCGCCAACAGTGGCCGGCTTCACAATTCGTAAAAAAGGGAAACCCTTTTTAAAGGTTTCGATTTGATTCATAACCACATTTTGGCTAATGCCTTTTTCCTCAAGCTGTTTTATGTCCGATTCGGTAAGCATGGCGGTATTTTTATGGGGTGATGTTTAGCTAAAAATTAATAAAGTTTGGCAAAACTTAGCGTTCAATCTTCTTTACTCCATCTAAAATGCAGTTTACAGAGGTTTTTAGAATCGCTAACCCGGTTGATATTTACAATATTACTTTGCTCTGGCATGTCAAAAAGATCAACGGAGATTACATCCGATGCACGCGCCTCGGCGTTAAAGTTAACAATCACGGTTTTAGGCGTGTACTGCTTATAATGCCCGAAGCTAAATGTATTGTATGCCCAGTCGATATATCGCACATTATTTACGTGCTGGTTCATATCAATATCGCCAATACGTACCTCAAGTTTCTCGGAAAAAACAGGGTTAGTTCCCGAATCTGATATTTTTGAAGCCATACGGCCAAGTGCTTCGCGTTTAGAGTAGTCGAATTCATTATACCACTCGCCTACCCTCACCGGCCTGCGATTTTGGATGTTTACTACCAGCCAGCTGCTAGTGGCGGCAATAATCTTTTCGCCCTGAGCGTCGTATATTTCAAAATCACGCAGGGCAAATAAACCATCGGCAATACGGGGCCATGTGAGCAACCTTATTTTTTCTGTCCATTGGGGCAATCGGTGAATTTCAACCTCTACTCTGGAAAGAGCCCAGAACCAACCCCTCTCATTCAAATCGTCCCAACCATACTTTAACCGTTTTGCATGTTCCCAGGCAATTTCCTGTAGGTAGTTAAATATTGATGTTATACTTAAACGTTGATTGAGATCAACCTCGTAGGAATGAACCAACAGATCGTGCTGATAATACTGTGGTAACTTAAAATCGCTTAAATCCATGATAAATGAATGTTATATAGAAGAATCTGTAAACGTTACTTTTTTGCAAGTCGGGCCATAAACTTTCGGGTTTCTATAACATAGCGTGTGTGTGTGCCGCGTCCAACTTCACCCGCCTCGTCCCAGGCAACAACCTCAAATACCAGCCGTTTTCCTTCAACTTCAATCAATGTGGCTTTACTCCAGACTTTCATCCCCATTGGCGTGGCCTTGGTGTGCTTAACTGAAATTCCAACACCAACTGTGTTAAACCCATTGGGTAAGTGCGGGAGAACACTGTTCAACGAGGCATTTTCCATTAGGGCAACCATGGCCGGAGTGGCAAAAACATCAACAAGCCCAGATCCGTACTTGGATGCAATATTTTCACTATTAACCGTTTCCGATGCAGTGTATTCAAGACCTAGAGGGATTGTAAATTCCATAACTCAACCGATTTAAGGGTTACATTACAAAGGTAGCTTAATTTTCAGATGTATTGTGTAAACTTTTGTTAAGTTTATATTTCTTAACTTTATGCCAAAATTAGATTTATAGCTATGAGTAACGTAATTATTGAAAAACTGAGTGATAAGGAGATTGAAAGTCGTGGAATTAAAAAATGGCCCATTGGGGTCAAGGAAATCTCGAGATTCGATTGGTATTACGATTCAACCGAGGAGTGTTTAATTCTGGAAGGCGAATTTGAGGTTGAAACGCCCGAGGGTATTTACACCGTTAAGGCCGGAGATTTTGTTGCCTTTAAACAGGGGTTAAAGTGCGTTTGGAATATTAAAAAGCCCATAAAGAAACATTACAATTTTCTGTAGATTGATAGGCTTACAAAGAAGATTATTAAACGGGCAATCGAGTTTTATGTACATTAAAAATGCCCCAGCATACAGTGGAATAAGAAAAAGAAGGTATAGTGTTAAACACCCCAAAATCGAAAAGATGGATGTAGAATTAAGAACGCTGGATGAAATAATTCAAGGCAATATACGAATTAACTTCATAAAAATTGATGTAGAGGGAGGCGAGTTCGACGCTCTAAAAGGTGCCAAACAAATTCTGGTAAAGTATAAACCAAAAGTGATTTTTGAATTCGGACTTGGTGCTTCTGAGTTCTATGGAACTACACCTTTAGAATTATACAACTATATTACCGATCCGCAAATTCTTTGCGTGTGGGGGATTGAAACAGTATTTCTATCCGCCGAGAGTAAAGAAAGGACTGAACTTCGCAAATGAAATCAGCCCAAATACAATTAATTTGCTGTTGTAGCCTGTGCCTTAATTTCTTTCGAGGATTTTTATATTTCAGTCTTTACCTTTTTAGTCGTTCTTCTTATTCTAAGTGATTTTTGATTTTTTAATTCCTTTTTCTTTTTAAAGAATTCACTTAAAGATTTTTCTTCAGAACTTGTCAAAGGTTCTTGGCCTCCAATAAAATCTACATCTAATTCTTTTCTCTTGGTTCTCATTTTTATTGGTTTTTAAAGTATCTGTCAATAAGCTTAAGAGCAGCCTGTGTTTCAATAACCATTAATCTTCCTCCAAAATGGATGGCTCCTAAAGTTTCCTCGTAGTGCTTAATGAGTTGACTTTTCGAAATAAAGGCTATATTCTTTGGAAGGAAAGTTTACAAGCAAATGCAACTAGATTGCCTGGAACACCTGCATACATTTTTGTCTTTCCTTTGTTAAACGGAGCACTTTCAATTAGGTGCATATAAACATGGTCAGATTTTACTTGTACGCTCAACAAACATTACGTTTGGATTGTTTACGGTTGTCAGTTTATAAACTTCTCTTTCAGGTTGTTTAAATTCTGACAACCAATTAAAAACCCAACCATTTTTCTTTGTGGTCAACTTAAGATCATCTCTTGAAACAACAGAAATGTCAGTCGGGAAACTATCACCTGTTACAACGTTTTCAATTGAGTTCGTGAGTTTATCGACAACAAAATCTAGTCCTATGTTTTTCTTTTTTGTCATACTACAAATATACTAAAAAAGCTTTAAGATTTCCCCAAAAAGAATGTCTAAACGGTCGTCCGGCATTGGCTACAACTCGGAAATAGGCATGAATATATCGATCCTGAAATCCTATTTTATTCAAAAACCTTTATCACTGTCAGAGTTTGAGAATAATTACAACAATCAAAAGGAATACTACTTTATTGCCTATAAGTAAAGAGATCGGCAAATTGCCGATCTCTTCCAATTGTTATTCTTTTATTTTTTCAGCCATTTTCAGAGCCATTGTATCAAACTGTGCCAGTTTACCCTCCGATGGTTTGCCGTAAATTTCGGCGGGCTCCGCCACAAGCTCCAGCTCGTTTTCTTCGATGAATTTCATGAGGTTTTTAACTCCGCCGCCATTCCAACTGTAGCTGCCAAATAGGGTGAGTTTCTTATTCTTAATCCCCATGTGTGTTAGTTCACGGGTTAGCTGCTCCATCAATGGGAACATCTGTGAGTTGTATGCACACGATCCA
The DNA here is from genome assembly GCA_050180015.1 of Bacteroidales bacterium. GTDB lineage: Bacteria > Bacteroidota > Bacteroidia > Bacteroidales > Tenuifilaceae > JBFXEO01. The sequence goes on from JBFXEO010000030.1 coordinate 13,169, forward strand.
AGAATCAACCCTTTATATTTCCAAATTTCATTTATCAGGTAGCTGATATGCGTGCGCGACACATCGAAAATGCGGATATTCTTTACCCCATTCTCGGAAAGTTTTCGCCCGATGTAATCGGCAATGGCCTCTGTATTTCCATACATCGATGCGAATACAATCACAACACCCTCTTCGGACTCGTAGCGGCTCCATCTGTCATATAAATCCAGAACTTTCTGAGGGTTGGCCCGCCAAATTGGACCATGTGCTGATGCTACTACTTTTACGGGTATTCCTTGAAGCTTTGCAAATGCCTTTTGAACCATGTTACTGTACTTACCAACAATGTTGGAGTAGTACCTGCGCATTTCATCTTCAAAGTAGCTGAAATTTATTTCGTCGTCGAAAATTCCACCGTTAAGCGTTCCAAAACTTCCAAAGGCATCGCCGGAAAAAAGAATTTCATAAGTTGCATCGTATGTCATCATAGTCTCGGGCCAGTGAACCCAAGGTGTCATCACAAATTTCAGCTTATGATGACCTAAATTAAGCGTATCGCCATCGTCAACCTGCAATAAGTTCTCCTTTACGCCCCAGTAAGCCTCAATAATTTTAAAGGTTTTAGAATTACCAACTACTTTAACGCTTTTGAATCTATCGAATATTGCCTTTATCTCACCGGAGTGATCGGGTTCCATGTGATTAACTATCAGGTAATCCAACTGGCGGCCATCCAGCAACTTTTCTATCCGTTCAATGTAATTTCCGGCGGCTCTATCCTCTATAGTATCAATTAAAGCAGTTTTCTCATCAACTATTAGGTATGAATTGTACGATACCCCCTCATCGAGAGGCCAAATATTCTCGAAAAGGCGTTTGCGACGATCGTTTACGCCAAGCCAGTGAACTTTCCCAGCTACAGGTACAGTGTAATACATATTAAGTATTGTTTAATTATTCCTTTATTTGCAGGCAAAGGTAATAAACTTGCATTTATTGATGTAACCCGCAACAATGTTATAAATCAAAAATCGACATAAAAAAGGGTATCGATTTACCGATACCCTATCCTATATAATATTTTTACATTTACTTTACGAAGATATGGAATTCCCAGGGTTCCATCGAAATTTCCTGTCCTGCTTCAAAACTTTTTTGTTCATTCTTACAGTAATCGGTATAACTTCCAACATAAACATCCCCGTCTAACCGGGCAGCTTGCTTAACGGAGGATAGGTTGAATATGCAGAAAAGTTTTTGGTTTTCGTTTTCGCGGGTAAATGCGAAAATACTGCTATCGGCATTTGATTTTATACGGAACAAATCTGCGCCCTTTTCCCCGGCGGCTAAAACAGCATATCTGTTCTTGAGCAATGTGAGTTTCTTATAGAAATCTGTAAAATTTTGAGGATCGTTCCAGTTAACCGTATCCTTGTCGAAGAAACGCAATCTTTTATTTAAGCCAACCTCCTGCCCGGTGTAAATAAGAGGCATTCCGTCCACAATAAAAGTGAAAGCGGCAAAAGTTTTTGCGGCATCGCCCATTCTCTCCAATTCGCTACCATTCCATGAGTTTTCATCGTGGTTGGTAACGAAATTCATTTTTAGGGCATTTTTAGGGTAAGTGGCAGCCTTTTTGAGCAAATACTGCTCTAAATCATCAACAGACTTTTTGCCCTGCGCAATGGTATTCATAATGTGATGGAGCTCCCAGTCGTAATCAGCGTCAAATGCAAACTTCTGGAGCTCAGGCTTATCTGCTTCTGCAAGCATGAAAACAGGTTTAATTTTATTTAACTCCGCCCTTGCTGCATCCCAAAAATCCGTTGGTACTTCGGCTGCAACATCACAACGAAAACCATCAAGGTTGATATCCTTCACCCAGTATTTTAGCATGTTAATCATGTACTCTCTGAGTTCAGACTTGGAATAATCCAGCTTGGCAACATCGGTCCAGTCGAATGGTGATACCACACTACCCGAAGAATCACGGACATACCAGTCGGGATGTTCATTTATCAGTACGGCATCGTGCGACGTGTGGTTTGCAACAATGTCGATTATCACTTTCATTCCCAGCTCGTGTGCTTTACTAACAACCGATTTAAAATCATCAATAGTTCCAAATTCTGGGTTTATTCCGTAGTAATCCTTTACAGAGTAATAGCTGCCAAGCGAACCTTTACGGTTCAATTCTCCAATTGGATGGATAGGCATAAACCAAAGTATTCCCACGCCCAACTCTTTTAACCTGGGCAAATGAGCCTCAAAGGCTTTAAATGTCCCTTCCGGCGTATATTGCCTAACATTAACCTCGTACAGAGTTGCACTATACGACCAATCGGGATGTTCAACCTTAAATGGTTCTGCTTCCTTTACGGGTTGTCGGTTACACGATGCCGTCAGGAGCATTGTGGCTAGCATAAAAGCCACAATTAAACTTTTGAATCGTAAAAAGGATACTCTTTTCATCATTACAAATTGGTTTAGTTATAAATCAATGTTAATTTAACATAAAATTTTCAGGTTAACCAAAAATGGCCTTATACAGCATATCAGCTTTCACTCGTTTGCGAAATACTAGCAGCAGTATTTTCAAGGCTTTAATCATCGTTAGCTAATATAGCATTGATTTTTTTTATATTTTTGTGATGTTGGAAAAATTTGTCCCGTAATCAATCTATTAGTATTTACCGTATTGATTAGCAGGTAGATAAAATGACGAATGCACAATTTTGGGATATATTGGATATAAACTGTCACACTTTACTAACAGTAATAAATTAAAATGTTATTCGAATGAAAAGAGTATTAGTTGCTACCGGTGGAGGCGATTGTCCTGGTTTAAATGCAGTAATCAGGGCAATAGTAAAACGGGCCTCTCAGGAGCCAGATTGGGAGGTTATAGGAAGCATTCAATCATTTGATGGAATACTCCGTGAACCAACTGAGATTAGGGTTTTAGATGAAAAGGCAGTTGCAGGAATTCATGTACAGGGTGGAACCATTATTGGAACCACCAACAAAGGAGGCCCCTTTGCATGGCCATTTAAAAATAAAGACGGATCATGGGGAGCCGTTGACAGGTCTGACGAAATGATTCGCAAGTTACAATATCTTGGAATTGATGCTGTGATTAGTATTGGTGGTGATGGTTCACAAAAAATATCGCAACAACTTTTCGAAAAAGGATTAAATATTATAGGTGTACCCAAAACAATAGATAACGATCTTTCCGCTACCGACTTTACCTTCGGTTTTCAAACCGCCGTGCAAATTGCAACCGATGCGGTGGACAAGCTGGTAACAACCGCATCGAGCCACAACCGCGTGCTTATCCTGGAGGTAATGGGACGGTACGCCGGATGGATTGCCCTTCATGCAGCAATTGCCGGTGGTGCTGAGGTTTGCCTCATACCCGAAGTTCCTTACGATATAAATAAGGTGGCCGATAAACTTAAAAGTCGTTACGATAAAGGTAAAGGACATGCAATTGTGGTTGTGGCAGAGGGAGCAACCCCTCTTGGCGGTTCGCTCACCTCAGAGCAAAGCGATGAGGTTGGCTACCATAACCTCCGGTTGGGGGGGATTGCCCATAAGTTAACCAGCGATTTAAAAAAGATAGGCTTTGATGCCGATATCCGGGAAACCGTTTTGGGCCATTTACAACGTGGAGGGATTCCCGTTGCATACGACAGGGTGCTGGCCACGCAATTTGGCGTAAAATCCTTCGAAATGGTACTCGAAGGAAAATTTGGCGAAATGGTTGCCTACCGCCACCCCGATATTATATCTGTACCGTTGATTGATGCCATAAATAGACCAAACTTTGTTGATCCTGACTGCGACTTGATTAATACCGCCAGGGGAGTTGGAATAAGTTTCGGCGATTAAATAAAAAGGGGAGTGAAAACTTCCCTTTTTTATTTTAGTGTTTTTTATATTGGATCGGTGCAGACGTTACAGGTAAACGGTATCTTAATACCGGAGTATTCCATCAACTCATAGCCTGCTTCCCGCATATCCTCGTCCTCGCACTCGTACTGCCACTCAAGATTTACCTGAATGCCAATATCAACAAACTCATTCATCTTTTGGAGAAATGTAATTAGGTATTTGTACGAAGCGGAGTTGATATATTTGAAAAACAAACGAAGCTTAATGGGTTGAACACTCCCAATGCCAGATACTTTTAATTCATTTAGGTAGTCATCGAGCCACTTAATTACAGGATCAAAAAATGTTGAGATATTCTCAGGATGGCTTATCCCAACAATTGAAAAATTTCCACTTTGCGGTTCAAACTTAACTTCAGGTGAATCTTTCGTCGATTGTACGTATAGTTTTTTCATTGCTCTACCTTTAAAGGGATTAACTGCATTAAAGTAACTAATCGATGGGTTTCGAAATCATTTCAAAAGGTATATTCAATAGCTCTGCAAATTCTTCGCCCGCCTCTTCCATCTCTGCATCAAGTTGAGGGTACTTCCAGGTAATTAGCACTTCATTCCCATTTTTATAAAGATCCTTTACCTTGTTAAGCATAATCAAAAGCATCTTGGAGGTGGCCGTGTTAAAATAATCAAAGTCCAATACCAGGTGGGTGTATGGATTTGGGCTTTGCAGGTACATATCCCACCACTGAACCAAAGGTATATAGTAAGCTTTAACATCCTCTGGCAGCGATCTTCCCTGAATTATAAAAACACCCTTAGCCTTGTCGAATTCAACAAAGGGTGTAATGGTTCCTGCTTCAACGAATAGTCTATCCATAAAAGCTTACTTTGATGCCACTGGTTGAAAACTAATCATCCTAAAGGGCATTTCAAGCATGTCGGCATAATCTGCACCAGCATCAAGCATATCCTCATCATCCTCCTGGTAGTACCACTCAATGGCCACGCTTTTCCCCATTTCGTGCATTTGGTTGAGAAACTCAAAAAGCTCAAGGAGCATTTTAGATGAGGCCGTATTAAAATAATCCATTTTAACCTTAAAGGTGGTTACTGGATTGGGGGATTCCCCATATTCTCTCATCCATTTAAGCAATGGATTGTAGAATTCTTTAACATCTTCAGGTAAGGATTTCCCCGATATTTCGAATATATTATTGCCAGAGTCAAAAATCACACTTGGGGTTTCCGCCGTTCCTCTTATATTTAATGCATCCATATCATATTAAATTATACCTTAAATTAACACCAACACGTAGTTCATATTAACAAATATAATAATAAACATTCAATTTCAATCAACCTGATCTCAAATTACATGGAAAAAATGTAACCTTTTATCAAACAAGATTAGTAACCAGCTGCGGGTAGGATAGAATAAAATGGTCTGAAATAGTAAATTATACCTGAGCACCAGCATCCTATTTCGATACCAGTAATTTTTGTGGAGTGTCAACATCCAAATCGGCATAGTATTCGAACCTGTCGATGAGTTCACCTAGTATGAATGGCATTACTATGATCAACCTGTATTTTGATTCCAAAATGATTCCGGCAAGAGGAATAATGATGCCTACAAAAAATCTGACAAAACTTACCGTAAAACTTTTAAAGGTTACCTGTTTCCCGCTATGCCTATAAATGTACAGTATTGCCTTCAATGTTAAGAGAACCAACGGAACCCGGCTATGGTCGGCCAAGATGAATCCGAATGAAATTGCTGTAAGCAACGTGTTGGCGCTATGAAAAGGAGTTACATACTTTTTTGTGGCAACGGAATATACGTATTCAACCGAGATCAACAGTAAAACACCAA
>JBFXEO010000031.1:0-18639 GCA_050180015.1 Bacteroidales bacterium
GGGCCCGCCGGGTAAACGGCATATTACCAGAGCAATAAAAGTTTAACCGGAGATAATGTGCGTTTAAACGTCGATATCTACTACAGTAATTCCGGAACCACCGTACTCAATATGCTCGTCGGAGTACGATTTGACCCCAGGAGTGTTTTTTAGGAGATCTCGGATAACCTGCCGCAGGATTCCGTTACCTTTCCCGTGTAAAATCCTTACGCGTGAAATGCTTAGCATTAGGGCATCGTCAATCAAATCCTGAACGGTTTCAGCTGCCTCGTCGGCACGGTAGCCCCGAATGTCGATATCGGTTTTAAAGTTTAGCCTACGTTTGTAGGAGTCAAATCCAGCCCCGGTTTGTGGTTGATTTACCACCTTGTTGAAGTTGCGGAATTCATTAGCGGTAATTTTTTCAATTCTATCCAGCTGTAGTACGGTCATCATATTGCCAAAAGCAACCGAGGCCGATTGTTCCGATAGCGAGACCACCTCGCCCGTCAGGCTTTGTCCTTTTACTTTTACTTTATCGCCGATTTGTATGGTTACCGGAGTATCGTCGGGAATATTTTTAGCCTTTTCGTTGCGGTTGGTTTTACCAGGTTGCTGTTTTCGTTCCTGCCGTTGCTTAATCTGCTCTATTTTTCTATCTATTGATGTATCGCTTGTTTCTAAATTGGCAACAGCTTTTTTGAATGTATCCAACTCTTCCCTTGCCTGTTTGGTATTTTCCTTTTGGGCGTTGGTTTCCTTTATTATTCGTATGGTGTTTTCTATTTGCCGGTTGGTTTCCGATAGTAATGCCTGTGCTTCTTTTTTTGCCTTTGCAAGAATTTCTTTTCGTTGCTCCTTGATGGTTGAGAGTTCTTTCTCCAGTTGTTCCTGCAATTCCTCCGTTTTTTTGTTGGCGACTCTAATGTTGTTGCGTTTTTTTTCCCAGTAACGCTTATCGCGTGATATTTCCCGTAGATGTTTTTCGAATGTGATGTAGTTTTCGCCGGTTTTTTCAGCGGCATCGGCTAAAACATTCTCGGGCAATCCAATTTTCCGGGCAATTTCGAAGGCAAAGCTGCTGCCGGGTTTTCCAATTTCGAGCTGGAACAACGGTTCAATTTGGGCATTATCAAAAAGCATTGCGCCATTTACAACACCACTGGTACTTGCCGCGAAATGCTTAAGGTTGGAGTAGTGGGTGGTAATTATCCCAAAGGTTCCAATACTGCAGAGTTGCTGTAGTATTGATTCGGCAATGGCCCCACCGGCCATGGGCTCTGTTCCTGCTCCAAACTCATCGATTAGTATGAGCGACTCCTTGTCCGCATTTCTCAAGAAATATTTCATGCTGAGCAGGTGGGAGCTATAGGTACTCAAATCGTTTTCCAACGATTGCTCATCGCCAATATCAATGAAAATATTCTTGTAGAGCCCCATTTCGGAATTTTCCAGCAAGCATGGCAAAAATCCGCATTGAAGCATGTACTGTAGCAGTCCTACGGTTTTCAGGCATACCGATTTTCCGCCGGCGTTTGGCCCAGATATAAGTAAAATTCTGGATTGCTGGTTCAGCTCAACATCCAGGGGAACAATATTCTTCCCTTCTTTTTTTAAACTTTTCAGCAGCAGAGGATGCTTTGCCTGCCGAAGGTACGTGGAGGTGGTATTAAGCAGTATTGGCTTTGTGCCGTAATACTCGATGGCAAACAATGCTTTTGCCCTAATGAAGTCGATATCCCCAAGAAAATTATACGCCGACAGCAGCTCTGGTAGATAGGGTCGGATACTACCGGCAAAATCAACCAGAATCCGTATGATTTCACGCCTTTCGTCGTATTCCAGCTCTCGAATCTCATTGTTTAGCTCAACCACCTCAACGGGTTCAATAAAAACCGTTTTTCCTGTTGACGATTCATCGTGGACTATGCCCTTTAGCTTACGTTTGTTGGCGGCTGTAACGGGAATAACCGTTCGGCCTTCGCGTACCGATGGCGTAACATCCTGCTCCACAATCCCCTGCTCTCGTGCACTGCGCAGAATACTCTGAATTAGCCTGGAAACAGATAATTGTTTGGAGGCAATTGTACTTCGGATTTGAGCTAATTCCGGGGTGGCATTATCCTTGATTCGGCCAAACTTGTCGAGGATTGAGTCTATACGTTCAACAACGTAGGGGTAGTAAGCAATGTCCCTGGACAGCTCGGCGATGTAGGGATATTTTTCCGATGCTTTGTGAAAGAATGAAAGAATAGATTTAATGGTTTCAAGTGATCGTTTTAGGTTTTGCAACTCCAGCTCATCGAGCCAGGTGCCCTCCTTTGCAATTTTACTGAGCGAGGGGGTTAAATCGTAGTAGTTTTCAGCTGGGAATGAGTTTTCCATCAGGCAAATGGATTTCATTTCATCAACCAGAGAAATCTGCTTACTGACAAGATTGAAGTTGGTTTGAAAGCCTGCGGATGAAACCTTCTCCGATCCAAGCGTACAGAGACACTTTGAGGAAACTATATCACGAACCTTATCAAATCCTACCTTTTGTTCGAAACTATCGGGGTAGATGTTGGCCATTATTTTTTCTGCAAAATTACACAAAAAACGGCAGCTACTACAGCTGCCGTTCTTCTTCCGCCGGTATATAGACCTATAATTTAATCAGCACGCAACTTCTGCCATCGGCAATCGATACCCGTTTCAAAAAGTTATAGATATTGCTAAAGCTGGATGCGGGGTAATTCCCCCGGTTAATTGTAAGCTTACGGCAGTAAACAAGGGTTTGGTTGTCCCTTGGGGTTAGGCTGGCTTCGTACTGACCAATTTCACCCTTTATGTTGTAGAGGGATAATCGAACTCCAGCTTGTACCCGCTGGGAATTTTAATTGACAGGGAATCGCTCGCGGTATAACCCACACCAAAGCCTACGTCATTTGTTCTGCTCTGGCTGGAGAACGGGAATACGTATTTGTTAAATACATTGGGATTAAATATGAGCCTGTTGCCGCTGACATTGCCGTGCTGAAGAATCGTAGCATGTATTTTAATCGTGCCCTGCGGATTCTTGTATGTGCTTTGATTGTTAAAATCGAATTGGTTGTTTGTGTATTGTAAATGCCGGTGCTGATTCTTGAGTGAACTTTCCCCGGTAAATGAATGTCTAAATAGCTATTGAATATTGAATAGTTGTATAAGTATGATTGCGTATTTGCTCAAAAGCGATGGTTTAATTATAGTTAGTAGTCGTTACTTTTCTTAGTTTTACCTGTTTTTTGTGAAGGTTTATTAAAAAGAGAATAAAATCTTGAGGAGTTTTTGTTGCATTTAGCATTTATTCATGCTCAGCGGTAAAACTTTTGGAAAGGTTGCATTAAAAGGAATATATAATACATTGATAAAGATAAGTTTATGTGGTTTGCTGTTTTATCGGTCTATGATCTCTGGATTGGGATCAAAAGGTGTATAAATATACTGTCATATTGTATTAGTGATGCCCGGTATTCATTCGTTATACTATCAAATTATAGGCGAATCGGTTGACCTTACCGATGAACCTATATTTTTGCTTGATAAGGATAAAGTTATTAGAGTATGGAATCGAGCGGTGGAAAAGTTTACTTTACTTGGAAAGGCTGAAATCCTTGGTCAAAGAGAAGATTACCTATGTGAAGTTTTATACGGGGATGGGAGAAGTACAATAGCAAAACATGTGCTGGATTTTGATGACGAGGCTTTAATGGCCCGCGATATTGTTAAAATTGCGCCTAATACCTATGTTTCTCCATTAATTATAGAAAATACGTTCGGGGAAAAGACGGCTTACTCTGCTACAATTATAAAGCTGTACTTTCGTAGTCAACTTACAGGTGTTTTGGAAATTATTAAAAATTATCAGTCCGACATAAGCGTTGATTTGATGCTGGAGGTAATCCTTAAAGAGCGCAGGGAAATGTCGCAGGATATTCACGATGAGCTACTCTCCCTGTTGTCCACGCAGAAAGTTTTTTTGGATTTGTTACAGAATAATTTACGGAGCTGTAATATTCCATTTAAAAGGGATTACTTAGACTATTCGTTAAACCTTAATGTTGAAACGTTAAAAACAACACGAAGGCTTATCGGTAAGTACTCTGTTGCCGAGGAATTGACCTTTTTGAGGAGCACGCTGCTTTAGCTTTGCCATTGGATCAATAAAACCTGGATTATTTTTATTGAGGTTTAAATTCCAAGGGAGATAGACAGCATTAGCTATAATGCTCAGGCAGAACTTGTTAAAATATGCAAGGAGTTAATTAATAATACGCTAGCACATTCCGGTGCAACAAGGGCCTGGTTCGTTTTTCTTTACACCCAAATGGATACTACGCTCATATACAAAGACAACGGAGGAGGTTTTGATAAAGATACAACGATGGAGGGGAATGGGTTGAAGAATATAAGGAGAAGGTTAGACGGGTTAAACGCCGATTGGATTATTGAGTCAAGCCCCCATAATGGTTTTATGTTAAAAGCAACCTTAACAAATTAACCCATGGAAAAAACAGATAAACATTGCATTAATGTTGCAGTTGCCGATGATCATGAGTTATTTAGAATTGGGATGAGATATTTATTCGGGGAGATTTCGGGCGTAAATTTTCTGTTTGATGCCTCTAACGGGAAAGAGCTTCTTGATATGCTCGGGGATAGTTTACCCGATATAATTTTCATGGATGTATGTATGCCCATCATGGACGGAATTGAGGCTACAGCGTATATTCGTAGCCATTACCCGAGCATTAAAATAGTGGTGCTAACCTCTTACGATGACAGGGGTAATTTTGAAAAAATGCTTAAGCTTGGTGTTAATGGCTTCATGCTCAAATCGGCTACAGCCCTCGAGATTCGAACCGCAATAGTTCAGGTAATCAAGGGTTTAACATTTATATCCAACGATTTGTTCGATTTAATTTCAAAAATTGTTGTCAGCAAAAAAGAAACGGTTAACACCTGCCTGAGTAAACGCGAAAAGGAAATCTTAGAATTAATTTACCTCGGGATGGAAACCAGGGCTATTGCCGAAAAGCTATTTGTAAGCCAAAGAACCATCGAAAAGCATAAATCCAGTATGATGGCTAAAACCAATACAAAAAACACCGTTCAACTTTTAATTTTTGCCATAAAGAATAAACTTATCGAGGCCAATATTTGCTTACTGTGAATTATAAGAGTTCGTTTCGATTTTACAGGATTACCTTGTTTTATCAACAATCAACACGGCTGAAAAAATTAAAAGGCAGCTAGAGCGCTAAGCCAAAAGCGTTAAATATCATCAATTGTAAACTCTCAAGTTTTCCTGTTTTCCTGTCACCCAAACACCCTTAACCATCTCTCCTCTTTGGTTCGTGAACATCAACGGTTTGAACGGGTTATGCGTAATTTTACTAGCTACGCAGGGTAAGTTCTCCCGGCATTTTTTAGTGTAAATACTAATTTACAATTCAGATTGGGGTATATACTTTAGCAAAAATACTACCGCTATTGTGATTCTATGTGCATTTAATATTACACCCTTCAATACCCTGTATTTATATTTTGAATACAACAGCAATACTGTTGAAACATCATACAACATTCAGAATATAAGGGTAGCCATCAACTTCTTGTCGGTTATTAACATGCAGGATGGCAATGTTTTAAGCAACTGCTAAGAATTAGTAACAGCTGCTCTCGGCTGGGCTGTTTGAACAATTGGGAAACGAATGAACATAATTTTTAAACTAACTTAAAAACAATAAAAAAATGAAATGGAATGACCTTAAAGTATCAACCAAGCTTTTTACCGGATTTTTCGCTGTTATTATTTTATCTCTTGCCGTAGGCATTGTAGGCTTCAGGGCAGTAATTAATATTCGCGATAGGGCTGAAAAAACCGAGACCGTTAGCGCCATTCTTAACGAGTTACTATCAGCAAGATTAAACCTTCGAACTTACCTGCAGTTGCAAAAGGACTCTGATATTCAGAACGGCAAGGAATCTCTCGGTAAAATTATTGCTACTGCCACTGATCTAAAATCAAGATTTATCGCGGCCGAAAATCAGGAGTACGCTAAAACAATTATCGATAATGCCCAACAATACCTGCAGGGCGTGGATTTGCTCCACCAATCGGTCGTGCAAAAATCGGATGCTTTAAAAGGCATTGAAAAGAATGCAAAATCAATTGAATCAATTTGTGGCGCAAGAAACATCGACACACAGGGCGATGCAATGTTTACATTGCTGACTAGCAGGATACTCGCCAATCAGTTTATTAGAACAAACGATTTTACGCTTGTGAGCGCTTTCCACGAAAATTTTGCCAGGGCGCAGGAGCTATTCACGAATAAATATCCCGGCGTTTTTGATCAGCTCCTAAATGAGTATGAAACAAACTTTAATATACTGGTAGAGACCACCAAAGCGGTACAGGAAAAAGAGGCCAGCTTGGTCAGCGTTGGCGTAAATGCAAAAGAAAACGCGGAGATGGCCATAAAATTGCTAAAACAGCAGCAGGAATCCATAATCAACCAATCGGCCACGCTTATTGTTATTTTTGTTGTGTGCGCCATTCTTATTGGCATTTTAGTTGCAGTTTTTATATCTCGGTCGATTGCCTCTGCTATTAAAATTACTTCCAGCATTATAGAAGAAGTTTCGAAGGGTGATTTAACGGTAAATATCGATAGGGGTATGAAGGACAGGAAGGATGAGTTTGGTTTCCTGGCAAGAATTGTGGGTAATATGGTGGACGAGCTGAAAAAGATTACATCGAGTATTTCCAAAGGAGTGGTAAATATTGTTGCCGGATCCGAGCAGCTAAGCTCAACCTCGCAGGAAATGTCCCAGGGGGCATCGGAGCAGGCATCATCTACCGAGGAGATTACAAGTTCCATGGAGGAAATGGTATCGAATATTGAGCAGAACGCCGAAAATGCCCAGAACGCTGAAAAGATTGCCCAGAAAGGCGATGACGGGATAAACCAGGTGGCACAATCGGCCGCTAAAAGTTTAGATTCTGTGCGAGAAATAACCCAGAAAATATCAATAATTGGTGAAATTGCATTTCAAACGAACATTTTGGCCCTCAACGCTGCTGTTGAGGCCGCCCGGGCTGGTGATCATGGCCGGGGATTTGCCGTTGTTGCCGCAGAAGTCCGTAAACTTGCTGAGCGTAGCCGGGTAGCTGCAAACGAGATCGAGGTATTGTCCAGAACCAGCTTGAAGGTAACCGAGGAATCAAGTATTCTGATGAACAATATACTTCCGGAAATAAAGAAAACCACCCAGCTTGCCAGGGAAATTGCCGCTTCGAGCTTGGAACAGATGAACGGGGCAGGGCAAATCAACAATGCAATCCAACAGCTGAATCAGGTTGTGCAGGCTAATGCCGCTGCAAGCGAGGAGATGGCTACCAGCTCCGAGGAATTTTCCAGCCAGGCAGAGCAGCTGCGGGAAATTATTAACTTTTTCAAGGTTGATAATCAATCATCCAGCTTGCCGAAAACCCGTAAAAAAGAACACAGCGTTACACCGCTTAAACCGGCTGACGATAAAGTTAAATCATCCCACGGGGTTAAAATTAATATTGAAGATCATAGCAGCGATAGCGATTACAGCAAATTTTAGTGAGTTGTTGACATAAAATCCGGGAAAGCCCTTTATTGAGAAGGGCTTTCCCGGTTAACATTTGGTTGTAGCGGCCTGTTACGATTATGGAATAATTCAACTTTCAACCCGATTGAAAAGGAATACTAGTAGTTCTTACCTTTCTCTTCAAAGTAGGCTTGCGGGTGGTTGCAAACAGGGCAATTTTTCAGGGCTTTTTTACCCTTGTGTACATACCCACATTTACGGCAAACCCATTCTATTTCCTCCTCACGCTCAAACACCTTTCCGGCTTCAACTTTTTCTAATAATCTTCTATACCGTTCCTCGTGCTCCGTTTCAACCTTTGCAGTCAGCTTAAACGCTGTGGCAACTTTAGGGAATCCTTCTTCTTCTGCAATTTCAGCAAATTGGGGGTAAAGGTCGGCCCACTCCTCATGTTCTCCCGTTGCGGCAGCTGTCAGGTTATCCGCTGTGCTACCAATAGTTCCGGCTGGGTACGATGCGGTAATTTCAACCATTCCACCTTCCAGAAACCTAAAGAATTGTTTGGCGTGTTGCTCTTCCTGGCCTGCCGTAATCATAAATATTTCTGCAATTTGCTCGTAGCCCTCCTCTTTGGCAACCTTGGCAAAAAATGTATAACGATTTTTGGCTTGCGATTCGCCGGCAAAAGCCTTTAACAGGTTTTGTTCCGTTTTGGTGCCTTTAATGCTCTTTTCCATGATTTAAAAATTTTGATTATGTTCACTCCATTTTTCATCCCAAATCTATATAAATATTGATTTCGGGCTACCATATATGTTGAAGTTTTTTTATCTGCAACAGCCAGTAAACATTGCTTTTTTAGCTGTATTTTAATAAAATTTCAGATCAATATTGTGTAAATCATCCATAAACCATAATTTTGATTGAATTTTTATAGATTGTAATTTTTTGAATTCGATATGATTAAAAACCTACTGAGGTCTCTGCTTGCAGCTACCTTTTTGTCACACCTTGCAGCGTGTAGTTTTATACCTAAGCCCCCGGTAGCGGAAAGATTACCCCACCCAATGGTAATGCTTGGCGATACGCGCGTTGACCCGTACTTCTGGCTTTGCCTGCGCGATTCCCAAAAAGTTCTCGATTACCTTATTGCCGAAAACAGCTACACCGAGGCAATGATGGAATCAACAATTCCTCTGCAGGAAAAGCTGTATAACGAGATGAAATCGAGGCAGAAAGAGGATGATGTTACGGTTTCCGTTTTCCTGAATGGTTACTACTACTATATTCGTTATGAGGAGGGGAAAGAATACCCCATAAATTGCCGTAAAAAGGGAAGCCTGGAAGCCCCGGAAGAAGTAGTGCTCGATGAAAACGAGGTTGCAGCGGGTCATCGGTTTTGCCAGGTGGCCAGCTTGGATTTTTCACCCAACAACCAGATTCTTGCCTACGGGGTTGACACTATTGGCCGAAGGCTGTTCACCATTTACTTTAAGGATTTAAGTACCGGGAAACTTATTAATACTAAAATTGCCAATACCACCGGGGCAATTGCCTGGGCAAACGACAATAAAACGGTTTTTTACTCAGAAAAGAATAAAGCCTTACGGCCCTATAAGATTTACCGCCATAGTATATCACATCCTACACCAGCTGACGATGTCCTGGTTTACCATGAAGCGGATGAAGCGTTTGACACCCATGTTTATACCACTAAATCCAGGGAATATATAATTATAATGACATCGAGCAGTACATCGTCTGAGTATAGGTTCCTTAGCGCGGATAACCCTACGGGCAATTTTACCATGATTCAACCCCGCCAGAAGGGAATAGAGTATAGCATAGATCATTGTGGTTCTAATTTCTACATACTTACAAATTGGAATGCCCCTAATTTTAGGTTGATGGAAGCCCCAATTCAAAGCCCATCGATGGAGAACTGGAAGGAGATTATTCCTCACCGCGGTGATGTGCTGCTGATGGACATGGATGTTTTCCGTAATTTTCTTGTCGTTACCGAACGCAAAGACGCATTGATCCAGGTAAAAGTTATTCGATGGACAGATAAGAGTGAGTTCAATATTGATTTTGGCGAAGAGGTTTACACCGCGTTACCATCGGTGAACCCAGAATTCAATACTCCGTTATTTATATACTATTACACCTCGCTAACAACACCTGGCACCACCTACGAATATAACATGCAAACACAGGTAAAGCGGCTGCTGAAGCAGAACGAGGTGCTGGGCAACTATAACCCGTCCGATTACGAAACCAAGCGTTTGTGGGCAAGGGCCAACGACGGTGTTAGAATTCCAATTTCCATTGTACATAAAAAGGGAATCAGGCTGAACGGGGAAAATCCCCTGCTTATTTATGCCTATGGTGCTTACGGATATTCCGAGAATCCAACGTTCGATCCGAATTTACTGAGCCTCTTGGATAGAGGTTTTGTGTATGCTATAGTGCATGTTCGCGGTGGCGAGGAAATGGGACGGGGCTGGTACGATGATGGTAAAATGCTCAAAAAAAAGAATACGTTTACCGATTTTATTAGCGGTACAGAGTATTTAATTGAGCAGAAATACACTTCGCCGGATAAAATTATAGCTCAGGGAGGCAGCGCTGGCGGCTTACTCATGGGAGTTATTGCAAATATGCGCCCCGACCTTTACCGTGGAATTGTTGCCGAAATGCCCTTCGTGGATGTATTAACCAGTATGTCCGACGCCAGTTTGCCTTTAACTGCCGGGGAGTACGATGAATGGGGCAACCCGAACGATTCCATCTACTACTACTATATGAAATCGTACTCGCCCTACGACCAGGTAAAAAAACAGAATTACCCCAATATGCTGGTTACTGCTGGCTATAACGACTCGCAGGTGCAGTATTTTGAACCGGCAAAATGGGTGGCCAAGCTAAGGGCTACAAAAACGGACGGTAACCTATTGCTATTTAAGGTTGATATGGACTCGGGGCACGGTGGAGCATCCGGACGATTCAAATCAATTAAGGATCAGGCCTTTATTTATGCCTTTATGCTTCGTATAGCGGGAATCAATAATTAGAGGCGGTTCAATTGCATACCTAAAAG
Organism: Bacteroidales bacterium; assembly: GCA_050180015.1. Classification (GTDB taxonomy): domain Bacteria; phylum Bacteroidota; class Bacteroidia; order Bacteroidales; family Tenuifilaceae; genus JBFXEO01. The sequence continues at coordinate 10,688 of JBFXEO010000031.1, forward strand.
CTGTAGCCAAAGTATTCTATTTCTCTTTTAAATAAATTTGCAACCAAGGCTTGGGTTTTATCGTTGTAATAATCGGAATAATGCAGCTTATGGTTTCTTGTTTTGCTCTTTAATCTAGGCAGCTGTTCCGGTTTAATTTCCAGCTTACCGCAAACGTAATTAAAACCAGCCTGAAGGTTTTCATACTTAATATAGTAATCGCAAATAGCACGCCCCTCGGTATCAAAGTAAAATCGGGTGTTTGTCCACTCCGGTTCAAATTTATTCAGAAAATTTTTAAAACTTTTTAGCCTCGCAAGTTGAACCATAAAATTTATCAACCGTTTGTAAAGCCCTAAATTAAATGGGCTGCTCTTTATCTTTCGTAGGCTTCTTTTTACTTTAAATTTAACGAAAGACTTTTCCCAGCAAAATCTTGAAACCACCTGATCCCATGGGTTCCGGACAACGGTAAATTTAAAGTACGAGTTCCATACCTCCAGGTCGATTTTATTTTTTATCTCGGCGGGGGATATATGGTTGTAAAAGCCATCATCATTTTGCGACTGGTGCGTGTAGCGATCATCATCAAATGCTAAAGAATACCTGGTGATCGGCGTTAAAATATCCTCCTGCCTACAATACTTTGCCAACGCCACCTCAATGCTTGTCCCGGCGGCCTTAGTTGGTTTGATGAAAATGAATTTGTGCGTATGAGAGATTATCACTGGTTATAGTTAATGTATGAGAAACATTATTGCTCCACATCCTTCAGCGTCAGCTGAATCCTTTTGCGTGGAATATCCACTTCCAGTACCTTAACTTTAACGTGCTGGTGCAATTTTACGATCTCCAGTGGATTGGAAACAAATCGGTTTGCCAGTTGCGAGATGTGTACCAATCCATCCTGTTTAACTCCAATGTCAACAAAAACGCCAAAGTTGGTGATATTGGTAACTATTCCGGGGAGAACCATTCCGGGAGTTAAGTCATTAATTTTATAGATGCCCTCGGCAAAATCAAATACCTTGATTACCTTACGCGGGTCGCGCCCGGGCTTGGCCAACTCCTGCATGATGTCGTTCAGCGTTGGCAACCCTATTTTGTCGTCCACGTAGCGTTCCAGCTTAATTTTGGAACGTTGCTGCTCATTGCTTGTTAAATTGTCCACGCTACATCCTAAGTCCTTGGCCATTTGCTCCACAATATGGTAGCTTTCGGGGTGAACCGCGCTATTATCGAGCGGATTCTTTGCATCGGTAATTCGGAGGAAGCCTGCGCACTGCTCAAAAGCTTTATCGCCTAAGCGGGCAACTTTTTTCAATTCTGCCCTGCTCTGGAAAGGGCCATTCTGCTTACGGTAATCTACAATATTCTTAGCCAATTGCGGCCCCAAGCCCGAGACGTAGGTTAGCAGGTGCTTGCTGGCAGTATTTAAGCTAACGCCAACGTGGTTTACACAGCTTTCTACAACCTGATCCAACCCATTTTTAAGTTTCCCCTGATCGACATCGTGCTGGTACTGCCCAACCCCAATTGATTTTGGATCAATCTTAACCAGTTCAGCCAACGGGTCCATCAACCTGCGTCCAATGGAAACGGCTCCACGTACGGTAACATCGTACTCGGGAAATTCCTCGCGGGCAACCGGGGATGCGGAGTAAACCGAAGCTCCATCCTCACTCACCACAAAAACCTTAACATCGCGGTTAAAGCGAATGTGCTTGACGAGCGATTCGGTTTCGCGACTGGCTGTTCCGTTGCCAATGGCTATCGCATCAATTTTAAAAGTATCAACTAAGTTCGAAATCTTTGACATGGCTTTGCCCTGTTCATTCTGAGGCTGATGGGGATAAATGGTTTCGTTATGTAGGAGGTTGCCCTGCGGGTCAAGGCAAACCACCTTGCAACCCGTGCGGTAGCCGGGATCAATGGCTAAAACGCTTTTTTGCCCCAGTGGTGGAGAAAGCAGCAGCTGCCGTAGATTCTCGGCAAAAACCCGAATTGCCTCTTCGTCGGCTTTTTCCTTCAATCCCGCCGTAAACTCATTCTCAATTGACGGTTCGACTAACCGTTTGTAGGAATCGGATATTGCCAGGCGCATTTGCCCCGCAGCCTCGCCATTCGACTTCACATAATTTTTTTCCAGCTCTTCTACTACCGGCTCCGATTCCGGGACTATAGAAACCCGGAGGAATCCTTCCTCCTGTCCACGCCTCATGGCAAGAAAACGGTGCGAGGCGCATCTACGAACATCCTCCTCAAATGTAAAGTAATCGGAATACTTAACGCCATCGGCCTCCTTTCCTTTTACAGCTTTGGAACGGATTACCGCGCTACGTTTAAAATGCCTACGGACAATGTTTCGAGTTTTCTCATCCTCGCTAACCCATTCGGCAATTATGTCACGCGCACCCTGTAGTGCCTCGTCAATATCATTTACCTGTTCATTGGTAAAACCTTCGGCTTTAGCCAGAATATTGCGTTCCTGCTGTTTCATTATAAGCAATGCAAGGGGTTCCAGCCCTTTTTCCTTTGCAATGGTTGCACGGGTACGGCGTTTGGGTTTGTACGGAAGATAGATATCCTCCAGCTCGGTAGAATCGTAGCAATTTATTATTCTTACCTTTAGCTCCGCTGTAAGTTTTCCTTGCTCATCTATTGTTGCCATTATTGTTTCCTTACGTTTATCCAGCTCAACGTATTTTACCGATAAATCACGGATGGAGGTGATTAAAACCTCATCCAGATTGTTTGTCATCTCCTTTCTGTATCGGCTAATAAAAGGGATTGTTGCACCCTCGTGGAGCAATTTTATGGTATTGGAAACTTGGCGCGATGCCAAATTCAATTCCTTCGAAATTAGGTCAACGTGTTTAGCGGTATTTATCAAATCCATGGTAAAACGTAATTATCGCACAAAAAAACAAAAATTAATTGGGTTGACATAAAGTTTCGGGTTTATTCCAAATATTCAGCGTATTTCTCCACTGTTCTTGAAATTTTTAGCTTCATTGGTAAAGCAAGAAATCTAAATGGCTTCAAAAAAATATTTACCATAAAATTTGTTAATCAATTCTATTCAGTATCTTCGCAGGGTTAATTTAGAAAAAGGTAATCATTTAATGCACATAAGACTATGAAGTTTACAAGTTTATTAATGGCCGTTTCGTTTGTGGCGGTATTGGCATCGTGCCAAAAATCCAACCAGAATGTTGGAAAAGTTATGTTAAAAACTGATAGTGATAGCCTTAGCTATGCCCTGGGTGTTAACATTGCGCAAAGCTTAAAGAATGGTAAATTAGACGAAATTAACTATAAGGCATTGGCAAGGGCCGTTCAGGATATTTACAAGAATGACTCTTCGAACATTAGAATGACTGATGAGGAGGCCATAAAGTTCATTCAGGGGTTCTTCAGCAAAAGGGAGAAAGCAATTGCCGCTGAAAACCTTGAGAAGAGCAACAAGTTTCTGGAAGAGAATAAAACCAAGGAAGGGGTAATAGTTGATTCTACTGGTTTGCAGTATAAGGTTATTACTGAGGGAACAGGCACCCTGCCAACCGCAGAGGACGTTGTTAAGGTACACTATAAGGGTACATTGATTGACGGAACCCAGTTCGATTCATCATACGATAGAGGGGAACCCGCCCAATTCAAGTTAAATCAGGTAATTAAAGGATGGACTATTGGCCTTCAGAAAATGAAAGTTGGCTCAAAGTACATACTTTACATTCCGTCCGATTTGGCTTACGGTGTAAATGTTCGTCCGAATGGCCCTATTGGCCCAAACCAAGCCTTGATTTTTGAGGTGGAGTTGCTGGAAATTGTAAAGGATACAGCAAAACCAGTAAACAAATAATTTTTTAAACCTCGCAGCTTACGGGCCGGGTGTGTTTACATCCGGCTTTATTTTCTAAATAAATTTTGGTTAACCATGAGCTTAGCGTTAAACGGAAAACTTTTATCGAAACTTGCCCAGCAAACGGGACAAGGTAAAAATGGCACGTGGGTAAAACAGGAGTTTATCATTGAAACCCAGGAGCAATACCCTAAAAAAGTATGCATTTCGGCCTGGGGCGATAAAGTTAAGGAATTTGATGGTATAGCCGTTGGCGATACGTTGATGATCTCGGTAAATATTGAGTCGAGAGAGTTCAATGGGCGGTGGTACACCGATGTGCGTGTATGGCGGGTAGAACGTTTGCAGGCGAACAATAACGTGGCACCCGATTTGCCCCCGTTCCCAGACGATTACCAACTTCCTTCATCGGACACTGCTGATGATTTACCATTTTAGAGCAGCAATTCAATACGGAATTCTGTCATAACGTTGCCTATTAATCCTGACCGTATTTGCCGGAGGCGGCCTAGGTGTACATGAAATCTTCATTTGGTCGAAGAAGAAGTTCACCAGAACCTAACGGTAAAATGGTATTGATTCTCTATTTAAATTCTCTTTGCTAACTTTGTAAATTATTAACCAAGTTAATTTATCTGAGCGTATGCAACTGCCCGTTGACGTAATAAAAGAGCAAATAGCAGAAAAGTATAAGTTTCTCGAGGACCTTGAGGCATGGTTGCTTAGCCAGGGCGTAAACGAAACTTTTGCGCAGCTCTTTAAAGTTACCATATCGGTACTAATAATAATTATCCTGGCCCTGATTGCCGATTACATTGCAAAGCGAATTTTTTTGACCTCGATGTCGAAGGTTGCAAAGCGCACCAAAACAGAGCTGGACGATATACTGGTTTCGAAAAAGTTTTTCCACAGATTGGCTCACTTTGCCCCAGCCATTGTGGTTTACCTAACAATTGGCGTTGCACTTTACGATTATTCGCCCAGAATAACGCTGGTAATACAGGCCTTGGTAAAAATATACATGGTATTCATCACAATACTAGCTATAAACTCGTTTCTTGACACCATAAACGAGGTGTACCAAAAATTACCCTACGCCAAAAGTCGTCCAATTAAAGGGTACTTACAGGTAATCCGGATTATAATTTACTTTTTGGGCAGTATTGTAATTATAGGCATCCTTATCAATAAAAACCCGGGATCGATACTGCTGGGATTAGGCGCATCAACAGCCATTCTGATGCTTGTTTTTAAAGATACAATCACCGGACTTGTGGCATCCATTCAGCTTTCCGCTAACGATATGCTAAAAATTGGCGATTGGATTGAGTTGCCCAACCGAAATCTTGACGGAACGGTAATTGATATAAGCCTGACAACCGTTAAAGTACAGAATTTCGATAATACAATAACCACGGTACCCCCATCAGCGCTGATTGGCGAGAGCTATAAGAATTGGCGGGCTATGGAGGAATCCGATGGGCGAAGGATTAAACGTTCTATTTTTATTGATGTAAAAACGGTCAAGTTCTGCTTGCCCGACATGCTTCAACGCGTAAAAAATATTGATATTCTGCGGGACTACGTGGAGCAGACCGCGATACCCTCAGCGCTGGATACAACCGACCAGCTGGCTATGCTACAGGCGGGGATGCCCACAAATTTGAACCTTTTCAGGCGGTATGTAGAGATGTACCTGCGTTCGCATCCAATGATCAACCAAAACACTACCCTGATCGTTCGGTTGACGCAGTCACTTGAGTACGGAATTCCCTTGGAGATATACTGTTTCACTGTTGATAAGCGTTTTGAGCAGTTTGAGAGGATACAGTCCGATATACTCGACCATATTATGGCCGTGCTGCCAATATTTGATCTTAAGGTTTTCCAGCGGATGTCCAGCGATGACATAAGGGCAATAGCCAGAGGTGGCCAGTAGTAATTTGCAGCCCCGGCAAATTCACAATTCAGGATGAGTATCCTGGAATTTTTTTATGTTCTGTGGAAATAATTACATCTTTCTTTCCAAGTTTCAACGGCAATTTGTAATATTAGCCGAACAGTAATACTTTTGTAAAGTAGAAATTTATTTTACAAAAAACTTAATCAACCTAGTTTTTCTGAAAGTATGGCTATGGATAATCACGAGATATTTATGGATGAAGCTATAAACCTGGCAATTAAAGGTGTTTTAGCTGACGAGGGGGGGCCCTTTGGGGCAATTGTTGTGAAGGATGGAAAAATTATTGGACGGGGCAATAATCATGTAACCTCAACAAACGATCCAACTGCACATGCCGAGGTTATGGCAATTAGGGATGCATGTAAAAATTTAAACAGCTTCCAGCTCAACGGTTGCGTACTATATACATCGTGCGAACCTTGCCCCATGTGCTTCGGGGCCATTTACTGGGCAAGGCTCGATAGGATTTACTACTCGGCTAATCGTCACATGGCATCGTATCATGGTTTCGACGATAGCTTTATCTACGATGAAGTAAATCTGAGCTTCGATCATCGGAGTATCCCGTTCATTCAGGTTAGCGCAGAAAAGGGTGTTGTCCCTTTCAGGGAGTGGGATAACAAAGAAAGTAGGATAGATTACTAAAGCGTTGCCGGTAGGTTATCGGGAGTTGTAATCTTTGGCGTAGAAAGGGTTTATAACGTTTTATAGTTTCAAAATACATGGAAGCGGTTAGTAAAAATCGTAATGTGGCCCTTGTCCTTTCCAGCGGAGGCGCAAGAGGTCTTGCCCAAATTGGAGTTATTGACGAATTGCAGGCCCGTGGATATACCATAACCTCAGTGGCCGGATCGTCCATGGGAGCATTGGTGGGAGGTTTGTTTGCGGCGGGTAAGCTGGGTGATTTTAAGGAGTGGGTACTAGGATTGGATAAACTGGAAGTAATCTCGTTAATAGATTTTACTATAACTACAAAAGGCTTTGTGAAGGGTGAAAAAGTTTTTACCCGGATGCAGAAGCTGAACCTTGTTCCCGATGTAAACATAGAAGACTTACCAATCCCTTATGTTGCCTTGGCTGTAGATATTTCCAATAACAACGAGTGCGTTTTTCGTTCGGGAAGCCTTCTGAAGGCAATTAGGGCATCCATAGCAATACCGAGTGTATTTACCCCGGCCAGCCTTGAACGCAGCCTGCTGGTTGATGGAGGTGTACTAAACCCTCTTCCCGTAGAATTCATTGTGCGTAAGCCAACAGATTTACTTGTTGCCGTTGATCTTAATGCTTTGATTCCCTACGAGAAACCAAAGCTGAACAAATCATCGGAAGGGAAGGACAGGTACAACGAAAAGGTTACTGCATTGATTCAGAAATGGGACGAACTGTTTGGCCATAGCCAGCCTGCTAAACCCGATAAAAATGTAAAAAGATCGCAAAAACAAAGAATTGGATATTTCGATTTGCTTTTGCGGTCGGTTCAGCTTATGCAGTCCAAACTCACTCAGTATGCCATGGAGGCAAACCCGCCCGATGTGGTTATACCAATTTCTAAAGACGCATCCACAGTTTTTGAATTTTATAAGGGAGAAGAGTTAATTGAATACGGACGAAGGATGTGCGTAAAAATGCTCGACAGCAAGGGCTTATAGCCCTCTTTGCCGGACTATCTCGTAAAGAATAATACCGGTGGCAACCGATACGTTCAGCGAGTATATTTTGCCGTTAAGCGGAATTTTAGCCACTTCGTCGGAAAGTTTAATCAGGTCGGGGTTTACGCCTAAATCTTCGGCACCCATTACAAGAGCAACCGGGCCATTAAAATTTATGTCGTAAATTGATTTTTCTGCTTTTTCGGAGGCCGAAACTACCCTAAGGCCACTCTGTTTTAGAAAACTTACGGTCATTTTCAGGCTGCCTACCCGGCAGATTGGAATGTGATGCAACGCCCCCGCCGATGTTTTCACCGCATCGCTTCCAATACTTGCCGCCCCTTTTGCCGGAACCACTATGGCGTTAACGCCGGCGCATTCGGCCGTTCTGACAATTGCCCCGAAGTTCCGGACATCGGTTACGCGGTCTAGGATTAGTATAAATGGGGGTTTCCCTTCGCCTATAAATTGGGGGAGTAACATTTCCAAATCCTGTAAT
>JBFXEO010000032.1:0-18110 GCA_050180015.1 Bacteroidales bacterium
AATCGGCCGAAAAGATCGTAAAGACGGTCAAGGCTACAGGCGCTGTGGTGAGCGGCCCTATTCCGCTTCCGACACATAAGCGGATTTTTACGGTGAACCGTTCAACTTTTGTGAATAAAAAATCGAGGGAGCAGTTTGAACTAAACTCCTTTAAGCGTTTGCTCGACATCTACAGCTCCACCCCGAAGACTATCGATGCTCTTATGAAGCTCGAACTTCCCAGTGGAGTCGAAGTAGAAATTAAAGTATGAGTGTGAATTGTAAATTGTAAAGACAATGCCACAAGGATTAATTGGACGTAAAATCGGAATGACTTCCGTATTCGGTGAGGATGGAAAAAATATCCCCTGCACCGTGATTGAAGCTGGTCCTTGCGTCGTAACCCAAGTAAAAACTGTTGATAGCGATGGCTATATTGCAGTTCAGCTTTCCTACGACGATAAAAAGGAAAAACACACCAGCAAGCCCATGTTGGGCCACTTTCGTAAGGCGAACACCACCCCTAAACGTAAAATGGTTGAATTTAGGGATTGGGATGGAGCTGATAGGCAGCTTGGCGATGTTGTTACTGTTGATATTTTCAACGAGGATCGCTGGGTTGATGTTACCGGAATCACTAAAGGTAAAGGATTTCAGGGAGTAGTAAAACGGTATGGTTTTAACGGCGTGGGTGGTCAAACTCACGGCCAGCATAACCGTCAGCGTCACCCGGGTTCTATGGGGGCCTCATCATTCCCATCACGCGTATTTCCAGGTAAAAGATTGGCTGGCCGTACCGGTGGAGATAAAACTAAAATCATCAATCTCCGCGTTCTCAAGGTTATCCCGGAAAGCAACCTTCTCCTGGTAAAAGGTTCGATTCCAGGCGCAAAAGGTTCTTACTTAATTATTGAAAGATAATGGAAATTAAAGTACTTAACATATCAGGCCAGGAAACCGGGAGAATGATAGAACTCAATGATTCTATTTTTGCCATTGACCCCAATGACCATGCGATATACCTTGATGTAAAGCAAATCCTTGCCAACAGACGCCAGGGTACTCACAAATCGAAGCAGAGAAATGAGGTTTCCGGTAGCACCCGCAAGTTGAAACGTCAAAAGGGTACAGGTACTGCACGTGCAGGTAGCATCAAATCACCCCTTTTCCGTGGAGGTGGACGTGTTTTTGGACCAGCACCGCGTGATTATAGCTTTAAGCTAAACAAGAAAGTTAAACAGCTTGCCCGTAAAAGCGCTCTAACCTACAAGGTAAAGGAAAATGCAATTGTTGTTGTTGAGGACTTCCATTTTGACGCGCCAAAAACAAAGCAATTCCTTTCAATTTGCACTAACCTGAATTTGGTTGACAAAAAAACATTGTTCGTTATGGGCGATGTAAATAAAAATATATATTTGTCATCCAGAAATTTACAACGCCATAAAGTTGTAAATGCCTCATCTATAAATACCTATGAAGTATTAAATGCGAATGCATTAGTGCTTTCTGAGAGTTCAGTAGATGTTCTGAATAAGATGTTTAAAGTTTCATAACAAGGCGAGTGATGGACATACTGATAAGACCAATTGTAACAGAAAAGATGGAGCGCTTAACCAGCAAAGTAAACCAGTATGGTTTTATTGTGGATAAAAGGGCCAATAAGTTACAGATAAAAAAAGCCGTTGAGGATTTATACGGAGTTACCGTTGACTCAGTGAATACAATGCGTTATGCAGGTAAAGTTAAAACCCGCTATACCAAGGCGGGTTACATTGTTGGTCGTACCAACAGCTACAAGAAGGCCTTTGTAACGTTGAAGGATGGAGAAAAAATAGATTTTTATAGCAACATTTAAGAAAATGGCTGTACGGAAACTAAAGCCTGTTACACCAGGACAGAGACATAAAATTATAGGTACATTCGATGATATAACCGCATCGAAACCTGAGAAATCGTTGCTACGTCCCCTGAAAAAAACTGGTGGAAGAAATAACCAGGGGAAAATGACCATGCGATATATAGGGGGTGGTCATAAGCGCCGGTACAGATTGATCGATTTTACGCGCGAGCGTGAGGGTATTGAAGCAGTGGTTAAAACCATTGAGTACGATCCAAACCGTTCTGCGCGTATTGCTTTGGTAGAGTATTCCGATGGGGAAAAACGTTACATCGTTGCTCCCAGCGGGCTACAGGTTGGTCAAGCTATAATGTCGGGTCGCGGGGTTGCCCCTGAGCTGGGAAATACTCTTTACCTGGCCGAAATACCACTTGGAACACTCATTCATAACATTGAGCTGTATCCGGGTAGAGGTGCTTGCATGGCTCGTAGCGCTGGCTCTTACGCTCAACTTCTTGCCCGTGAAGGCAAGTACGCAGTGGTTAAACTACCCAGCGGCGAAATCCGTATGATTTTGACGGAATGTAAGGCCACCATAGGAAGCGTATCGAACAGCGATCATGCTTTGGAAAAATCCGGTAAAGCTGGCCGTTCACGTTGGCTAGGTCGCCGTCCTCGCAACAGGGGTGTTGCCATGAACCCGGTTGATCACCCCATGGGGGGCGGTGAAGGACGCGCTTCGGGAGGACATCCTCGCTCACGCAAGGGTATTCCGGCCAAGGGTTACAAAACCCGCTCGAAGAAGAATCCTAGCAATAAGTTTATCGTAGAACGCAGGAAAAAGTAATCAGAAAAAATTGAAGGTATGAGTAGGTCACTTAAAAAAGGTCCCTTCATCGAGTACAAGTTGGATAAACGTATCGCCGAGATGAACAGCACCAACAAGAAGACTGTTGTTAAAACTTGGTCAAGAAGTTCGATGATTTCTCCCGACTTTGTTGGACACACTATAGCAGTTCACAACGGGAATAAGTTTATTCCTGTATATGTTACCGAGAACATGGTTGGACATAAACTTGGAGAATTTGCTCCAACACGCACTTTCCGTGGTCATGCAGGTAATAAGAAAAAGTAGGTGAATTGAATTAACGAGACAAAGCAATGGGTGCAAGAAAACATACAATGGCCGTTAGGCTGAAAGAGGAGAAGAAGAAGAAGGCAATTGCAATACTCCGCAACTGCCCATCGTCTCCACGCAAGATGCGCTTGGTAGTAGATCTGATCCGCGGAAAGGATGTAAATACTGCCCTTAATATTCTTAAGTTTAACAGAAAGAATGCCGCTGAGGATGTTCACAAGTTACTGCTCTCCGCAATAGCAAACTGGAAGGCTAAGAACGAAAGCGTTCGGATTGAAGATGCTAACCTCTTTGTTAAAGAGATTTACGTGGACCAGGGTAGAACCCTAAAGCGTATTCGTACGGCTCCACAGGGACGCGCGCATCGTATTCGTAAACGATCAAATCACGTAACCGTGATTGTTGATAGTGCAGTTATTAACGATTCTAACAACCAGTAGATCGATGGGACAAAAAGTTAATCCAATAGGAAACAGGTTAGGAATCATCAGAGGATGGGATTCTAACTGGTACGGAGGTAACAAATACGCTCAGAAACTTGTTGAGGACAGCAAAATTCGCGATTACCTGAACGAAAGGCTTTCAAAGGCAAGCCTTTCCAAAATAGTTATTGAGCGAACCCTAAAGTTAATAACTGTTACCATTCACACCGCACGCCCGGGTATCATCATTGGTAAGGGCGGACAGGAAGTTGATAGGCTTAAGGAGGAACTCCGCAAAATAACCAACAAGGAAGTTCAGATCAACATCTTTGAGGTGAAACGCCCTGAAATTGATGCCGTTATTGTGGGTAGTAATATTGCCCGCCAGCTGGAGGGGCGTATATCGTACCGCAGGGCCATTAAAACAGCCATTGCATCTACAATAAGAATGGGTGCCGAGGGTATTAAGGTTCAAATATCTGGCCGTTTGGGCGGTGCCGAAATGGCCCGTTCCGAGACGTACAAGGAGGGGAGAATCCCGCTGCATACATTCCGTGCCGATATTGACTATGCGCTGGCAGAGGCTCACACCAAGGTCGGCCTTATAGGTATAAAGGTGTGGATATGCAACGGATTAGTTTACGGTAAGCGCGATCTGTCACCCAACGTTGGTAGCGGCTCTGCTGCTTCGGCATCCGCTTCGGGCAATCAGGCTTCTGGTCGTCAACGTGGCGGAGCACGAAAGAAAAGAAAATAGTATAAAGAATTAAAGCATTTTTGAAATGTTACAGCCAAAGAAAACTAAGTTCAGAAGGGCGCAAAAGGGCCGGATGAAAGGGAATGCCCAGCGGGGTAACCAGCTTGCATTTGGTTCTTTTGGAATTAAGGCGCTGGAATCATACTGGATTACCAGCCGCCAGATAGAAGCCGCCCGTCAGGCCGTGACCCGTTATATGAAACGTGAAGGTCAGATATGGATACGTATATTCCCCGATAAACCTATAACCAAGAAGCCCGCCGAGGTTCGTATGGGTAAAGGTAAGGGTGCACCCGAGGGATTTGTTGCCCCGGTTACTCCAGGACGCATCCTGTTCGAATGCGATGGAGTACCATACGAAGTAGCTAAGGAGGCACTGCGTCTTGCCGCTCAGAAGCTCCCAATCACTACTAAGTTCATTGTTCGTAATGATTATGAAGAACCTACAAACTAACGAGCTATGAAAACCTCAGAAATAAGAGAATTGACAATTAAAGAGATTGAGGAGCGTATTGAGACTGAGAAGACTCAGCTGCTAAAGCTACGGTTAAACCATAGTATTTCACCGCTGGACAATCCAATGAAAATTACCGAGACCCGCCGAAATATAGCAAGGCTAAAAACTATCCTGCATCAGCGGAAACTCAATGAGAACAAGTAAAGCTTAATAGCTATGGAAGCAGTAACAAGAAATTTGCGTAAGGAAAGAATAGGGGTTGTTGTTAGCAATAAGATGGAAAAATCCATTGTGGTTGCCGTAAAGCGTAAGGTAAAACACCCCATATACGGTAAATTTGTGAATAAAACCACAAAGTTTTACGCTCATGACGAGATGAATACCTGTGGTGTTGGCGATGTGGTTAGAATTCAGGAAACCCGTCCGCTGAGTAAGTTAAAACGCTGGAGATTAGTTGAAATTATTGAAAAAGCTAAATAACCATGATACAGCAGGAGAGTCGTTTACAAGTTGCAGATAATAGCGGTGCAAAGGAAGTACTCTGTATTCGTGTGCTAGGTGGAACTGCAAAACGGTATGCGCGTATTGGTGACATTATTGTTGTAACCGTTAAAAGTGCTTTGTCTGGTGGCGAAATTAAAAAAGGAACAGTAACGAAGGCTGTTGTAGTTCGCACCAAGAAAGAAATTCGTCGGGCAGATGGTTCGTACATTCGTTTCGACGATAACGCTTGCGTACTACTAAATAGCCAGAACGAAATTAGGGGTACCCGTATTTTTGGCCCAGTTGCCAGAGAATTACGCGACAACTACATGAAAATAGTTTCATTAGCACCCGAGGTGCTATAACCCCCAAAATCAAAATTACTATGGCAAGTAAGTTACATATAAAGAAAGGGGATTTGGTTTACGTTATTACTGGCGAGTCGAAAGGTCAGCAGGGCAAAGTGCTAAGCGTTTTAGTGAAGAAGGAACGTGCCTTGGTTGAAGGAGTAAACATGGTATCGAAACACACCAAGCCCAACTCCAAGTATCCTCAGGGTGGCATCATTAAGAAGGAAGCCCCCATTCACATTTCAAACCTAATGTTAATTGATCCCACCACAGGAAAACCTACGCGTATTGGCCGTAAACCTAACGATAAAGGTAAGCTGGTGAGATTCTCTAAAAAATCAGGAGAGGAGATTAAGTAATGGAATACGTACCTACCCTCAAGAAAAAGTACAAGGAGGAGATTGTGCCTGCTCTAATGAAAGAGTTCGGATACAAGAGCATTATGCAGGTCCCCCGGTTGGAGAAAATTGTGATCAACCAGGGAGTTGGCCAAGCTGTTGCCGATAAGAAGATTATTGAAGCCGCTCAGGCCGATTTAACCATGATAACCGGACAGAAGGCAATACAAACCTTATCGCGTAAGGACATTTCAAACTTCAAGCTGCGCAAAAATGTTCCCATAGGCCTTAAGGTTACCCTTCGCCGCGAAAGAATGTACGAATTCTTGGAACGATTGATCAACGTTTCGCTTCCTCGGATTCGTGACTTTAAGGGAATTAACGATAAACTTGATGGACGCGGAAGCTATACGCTTGGCATTCAGGAACAAATAATTTTCCCTGAAATTGATATCGATAAAATTAACCGCATTCTGGGTATGGAAATAACCTTTGTAACCACTACCAGTAACGATGAAGAAGCTTACGCTCTTCTCCGTGAGTTCGGTTTACCTTTTAAAAATGCTAAAAAGAACTAGTGTATGGCAAAAGAATCAATGAAAGCCCGGGAAGTTAGACGTGCTAAACTCGTCGAGAAGTATGCCGAGAAACGTGCTAAGCTCAAAGCAGAGGGCGATTTTATTGGGTTACAGAAATTACCCCGTAACTCAAATCCTATCAGGCTACACAACCGTTGTATGCTTACGGGCAGACCCCGTGGTTACATGCGTCAGTTCGGGGTTAGCAGGATTACCTTTAGGGAAATGGCATCGAAAGGCTTAATTCCCGGTGTTAAAAAAGCTAGTTGGTAAAAAATAATTATATAATTCTACTAAACAATGATTACCGACCCTATTGCAGATTATCTAACCCGGATTCGTAATGCCGTGATGGCCAATCAGCGGGTTGTTGAGATTCCTGCCTCAAAGATGAAAATGAATATCACCCGGATTCTTTTCGAAAAAGGGTATATACTAAACTATAAGCTTGAGGAGGACGAGAAGCAGGGAATGATTAAGATTGCGCTCAAATATCACCCTGAGACCAAGAAAAATGCTATTAAGCATATCGAGCGCGTGAGCAGACCGGGCCTTCGTCGCTACAGTGGGGCGGCAGATATCCCCAGGGTACTGAATGGGCTGGGCGTTGCAATCATCAGCACGTCACACGGTGTTATGACCGATAAGGAAGCCCGTGTTAAAAATGTTGGTGGCGAAGTTATTTGCTATGTTTACTAAATCTAATAATTTAATTCAATGTCTAGGATCGGAAAAAAACCTGTAAACTTACCTCATGGTGTAAGCGTTAAAGTTAGCGCCGATAATGTGGTAAGCGTGAAAGGCCCTCTGGGTGAGTTGTCCCAGAAAGTTGACCCGGACATCACCGTCAGCGTAGAGGGAAACGAAGTTGTTCTCACCAGGCCAACTGATCAAAAACGTCACCGTTCCATGCATGGGTTATACCGTGCTTTAGTCAATAACATGGTGATTGGCGTTTCAACGGGTTGGGAGATTCAGCAGGAGTTGATTGGTGTTGGGTATAAGGCCGAAGCAAAAGGTCAAGTGCTTGAGTTAAGCCTTGGCTTCTCACACGACATTCACTTCCTGTTACCAAAGGAAATCAAGGTTGAAACCAAGACCGAACGTAAAGGTAACCCCACAATTTTCCTGAAAAGTATTGACAAGCAGCTTTTGGGACAAGTGGCCGCCAAAATACGATCTCTCAGGAAACCTGAACCTTACAAAGGTAAAGGTATTCGATTTGTTGGTGAAGTTGTCCGTAAAAAAGCTGGAAAATCAGCTAGTGTATAACCTGATAAAACTGTTTAAATATGGCTTTGAGTAAAGTAGAAAGAAGACTCCGCATTAGGAGACGAATTCGCAAGAGAATTTCGGGAACAGCCGAAAAGCCCCGTCTATCGGTTTTCAGGAGCAACACCAATATATACGCACAGGTTATTGACGATATTAATGGTGTTACACTTGCTTCCGCTTCATCCTGCGTAAAGGAAATTGCTGGTAAAACCAATATAACTAAAACCGAACAAGCTCGACTTGTTGGTCAGCTTACAGCTAAAACCGCTATTGAGAAAGGAATTTCCGAAGTTGTTTTCGACCGCGGAGGGTACCTTTACCATGGTAGGGTGAAAGCTTTGGCTGATGCGGCAAGAGAGGGTGGACTTAAATTCTAACGAAGATGTCAACGAATACAAATATACGTAGAGTTAAAGCCAGTGACCTTGAGCTTAAGGATAGGCTGGTTAGCATACAGCGCGTAACCAAGGTAACCAAGGGCGGTAGAACGTTTAGTTTCTCTGCAATTGTTGTTGTGGGCAACGAGAATGGTGTTGTTGGTTATGGTTTGGGTAAAGCCAGCGAGGTTACTGCTGCTATTTCAAAGGGTATTGAGGATGCAAAGAAAAACCTTGTTAAGGTTCCTGTATTTAAAGGTACAATTCCTCACGAGCAGGAGGCCAAGTTTGGCGGTGCAAAAGTGCTAATCAGACCGGCATCGCACGGAACCGGAGTTAAGGCCGGAGGTGCTATGCGTGCTGTACTTGAAAGCGTCGGAGTAACCGATGTACTTGCTAAGTCTAAGGGTTCGTCAAACCCCCATAACCTGGTTAAAGCTACTGTAATGGCTCTTCTTGAGCTTCGCGATGCCCACACCATTGCAGAACAACGTGGCGTAACCTTAACGAAAGTGTTTAACGGCTAAAAGAAAACTTAGATTATGGCAAAAGTGATAATAACTCAAGTTAGAAGTGTGATTGGCCACCCACAGCGTCAGCGTCTTACGCTGAGATCGCTCGGATTACGCAGAATAAATCATACTGTTGAGAAAGAGGCAACGCCCCAAATTTTGGGAATGATAGCGAAGGTGAAACACCTTGTTCGTGTAGAACAACAGTAGTTAGCTTAACCCTTATAAAGTATTGAGCAATGAAATTAAGTAATTTAAAACCCGCTGAAGGATCTACCCGCAACAGAAAGAGAATTGGACGCGGTCAAGGTTCCGGTCATGGTGGTACTTCTACCAGGGGCCACAAGGGCGCAAAATCCCGCTCTGGTTACTCCAGAAAAATTGGTTTTGAAGGTGGCCAGATGCCTATTCAGCGCCGTCTTCCAAAGTATGGGTTTAAGAATCCATTCCGTACGGAATACAGGGCTATCAACATTGGCGTACTACAGGAGTTAGCCGAAAATCATGGATATTCATCTATTGATGTTGAAACGTTGATTAATGCCGGTTTTGCATCCCGTAAAGATATGATTAAAGTATTGGGCAATGGTACGCTAACCGCCAAGTTGGAGGTTAAGGCCCATGCCTTTTCTAAAAAAGCCATTGAGGCAATAGAAGCAGCAAGTGGAACCGTTGTAAAACTTTAGGCTGATGAAAGCTTTCTTTCAAACCATTAAGAATATATACAAGATAGAGGATCTGCGAAAGAGGATTCTCTATACTCTTGGTATCCTGCTAATTTACCGGCTTGGTAGTTTTGTGGTAATACCCGGTTTAGATCCTGATAAGCTGGGTGCATTACAGGAACAAACCAAGGAAGGTATTTTAGGGCTACTCGATATGTTTTCGGGTGGTGCTTTTCATAACGCCTCTATTTTTGCACTTGGTATTATGCCTTACATCTCTGCGTCTATTGTGGTGCAGCTGCTAGGGATAGCGATACCATACTTTCAGCGCTTACAGAAAGAAGGCGAAAGCGGTAGGAATAAAATTAATCAGATAACCCGTTTCCTTACCGTAGCTATTCTGATGCTGCAGGGCCCCGCGTATTTGGCAAATTTACATGCCCAGCTGCCCGAATCGGCCTTTGTGCTTAAAGGCACAATGTTTACAATTTCCTCAACAGTTATTTTAATTGCAGGCACGATGTTTATCATGTGGCTGGGTGAAAAAATAACCGATAAAGGAATTGGCAATGGTATATCGTTAATCATTATGATTGGTATTATAGCGCGGCTGCCATTTGCTGTATCCGCAGAGTTTTTCTCAAGGGCAGAGGAACTTACCGGGGGCCTTGTTATGTTCTTGGTTGAATTAATTATACTTTTTGTTGTTTTCATGTTCTCTATCCTTTTGGTTCAGGGAACCCGAAAAATACCAGTACAGTACGCAAAGCGAATAGTAGGCAATAAGCAGTACGGCGGCGTACGTCAGTATATACCGCTGAAGGTAAATGCTGCCGGGGTAATGCCAATTATTTTTGCCCAGGCATTGATGTTTATCCCCATGCTATTTGCCCGTTTTGATTCCACCGCTGGGATTGCTGCTGCATTTAACTATACAGGTTTTCTTTACAATTTTACCTTTGCGCTGCTCATAATTCTTTTCACCTATTTTTATACGGCTATCACTATTAATCCGAATCAGATGGCCGAGGATATGAAAAAGAATGGAGGATTTATACCTGGCGTAAAGCCCGGAAAGAAAACTGTTGAATATCTTGATTCTATAATGTCGAGAATTACTCTACCTGGATCTGTTTTCCTGGCAATTATTGCAATATTACCGGCATTTGCCATGCTACTTGGTGTTAACAATCAGTTTTCCCACTTCTTTGGCGGAACATCCCTGCTAATTCTAGTTGGCGTGGTACTGGACACCCTGCAACAAATAGAGAGCCACCTACTAATGAGGCATTATGATGGCCTGATGAAAAGCGGGAGGATTAAGGGTAGATCGGGCGGTGGATTTTAAGGCGCAGACCAACTAAAGTTCTTTATAATGCTTTTTACAAAAACAGAGGAAGAGATTGAGTTGCTGAGGCTAAATAACGATTTAGTATCGAAAACATTGGCCGAAGTGGCAAAATTGATTCGTCCGGGAATAACCACAAAAGAGCTGGATCGGAGAGCCGAGGAGTTTATCCGTGATAATGGAGCAGAACCAGGCTTTTTAGGCTATAATGGCTTTCCTGCAACTCTTTGTGTATCGGTAAACGACTCGGTCGTTCACGGAATACCTTCCTCGTATGCGCTACGAGATGGCGACATAGTGTCAGTTGATTGCGGAACATACCTGCATGGGTATTATGGCGATTCGGCCTACACTTTTGCTGTAGGAGAAATTAAGCCCGAAGTGCAGCGGCTGTTAAATGTAACCCGCGAGTGCCTTGTAAAAGGCATTACCGAGGCAGTGGATGGGGCACGTGTGGGAGACATCTCCTTTGCGGTTCAATCACATGCCGAAATCAATGGATTCTCGGTTGTACGCGAGCTGGTGGGGCATGGCCTAGGACGTAATATGCACGAGAAACCTGAAGTCCCTAACTTTGGTGCGAGGGGAAGAGGCCCAAAACTTGTTGATGGCTTGGTGATTTGCATTGAGCCCATGATTAACCTGGGCAGCAAAAATGTTTACCAGGAAAGAGATGGATGGACAATCCGTACTCAGGACGGGAAACCATCGGCACACTACGAGTTAGCCGTTGTGGTAAGGAAAGGTAAAGCTGAAGTGCTTTCAACTTTCCACTATATAGAAGAAATCTTACGGGATTAGTTAAATTTATTAAAACGAATGTCGAAACAAACTGCAATTGAAAAAGATGGAACCATCGTTGAAGCGCTATCCAACGCGATGTTTAGGGTAGAGCTTGATAATGGACATGTTATTATTGCCCATATATCCGGGAAAATGCGTATGCACTACATAAAAATATTGCCCGGCGATAAGGTACGTGTCGAGATGTCGCCTTACGATTTAACTAAAGGCCGTATAACTTTCAGGTATAAGTAAATAATTAAATATTGTAAAGATGAAAGTAAGAACCTCAATAAAGAAGCGCAGTGACGATTGTAAAATCGTAAGGCGTAAGGGTCGCTTGTATGTGATCAACAAAAAAAATCCAAAGTACAAGCAACGCCAAGGATAATTTTGTTTAATTTTGTACTCTAATTTTTTAAAGTAACGATATGGCACGTATAGTAGGTGTAGATTTGCCGAAAAACAAGAGAGGAGAGATTGCTCTTACCTATATTTATGGCATAGGAAGAAGTAGTTCTCGTAAAATACTTGACCAAGCAGGCATTAGCCGTGATATTAAAGTATCGGATTGGACCGATGAAAATATTAACGCAATTAGAACAATCCTGAATGAGGGGTATAAGGTTGAGGGTGAACTCCGTTCCATGGTGCAGCTAAGCATTAAGCGATTAATGGACATTGGCTGCTACCGGGGAATTCGCCATCGACTTGGGTTGCCTGTGAGGGGGCAAACAACCAAGAATAATGCCCGTACACGTAAAGGCAGAAAGAAAACCGTTGCCAACAAGAAGAAGGCTACTAAATAGTAAATAAGGCTATGGCAAAAAAAACAGTTACCAATAAGAAAAAAATTGTTAAGGTTGATCCTGTGGGACAGGCACATATTCACTCGTCCTTCAACAATATTATAGTATCGTTAACCAACAGTACTGGTCAGGTCATTTCGTGGTCATCGGCGGGGAAAATGGGATTTAAAGGCTCTAAGAAGAACACTCCGTATGCCGGACAAACCGCTGCAGCTGATTGTTCAAAAGTTGCTTACGACCTAGGATTACGCAAGGTTAAGGTATTTGTAAAAGGACCTGGTGCAGGACGGGAGTCTGCCATCAGAACAATTCATTCGGCAGGTATAGAAGTTACTGAAATTATTGATGTTACTCCTCTACCACACAATGGATGTCGTCCTCCTAAACGTCGTAGGGTTTAACTTTATGTAACTTATTTGAGAAACAAATAACTTTAAACGGAATGGCAAGATATACTGGACCAAGTACCAAAATTGCACGTAAGTTTGGTGAGCCTATTTATGGACCGGATAAATACTTCGAGAAGAAGAACTATCCTCCCGGAATGCATGGCTTAATGAAAAAACGTAAAAAAATGTCGGAGTACGGCACTCAGCTGCAGGAAAAGCAAAAGGCTAAATTTATTTATGGCGTTCTTGAGCGCCAGTTTGCCAAGGCCTTTCGCAAGGCAGTCCGGAGCAAGGGTACTACCGGTGAGATTTTACTTCAGATTCTGGAAGCACGCCTCGATAACGTAGTTTTCCGGCTGGGAATTGCCCCTACCCGGGCAGCGGCCCGCCAGCTGGTATCGCACAGGCATATCGTAGTTAATGGCAAGGTGGTGAACATTCCATCCTATGAGTTGAGGCCGGGCGATGTTGTTGCAGTTCGCGAACGCTCCAAATCACTCGAAGCTATTGGCGATTCGCTGGCAGCAAACCGTCATACCAAGTATTCGTGGTTGGAGTGGAATAAGGATGAGTTTAGCGGAAAGTTTATGAACATTCCCGAAAGAACGGAAATCCCCGAAAATATCAAGGAGCAATTAATTGTTGAACTTTACTCTAAGTAATTAAACCTATACCATATATGGCAATACTGGCATTTCAAAAACCCGATAAGGTTATTATGCTTGAATCTACTGACATAGTTGGTAAGTTCGAGTTTCGTCCTCTTGAGCCAGGCTATGGTATCACGGTGGGCAATGCTTTAAGGCGAATTCTTCTTTCCTCACTCGAGGGGTATGCTATTACATGGATTAAGATTCGTGGTGTTGATCATGAATTTTCAGCCATTCCAGGGGTAATTGAAGATGTAACAGAGATAATCCTTAATCTCAAGCAGATCCGCTTTAAACGTATTGTTGATGGAGTTGATAGTGAAAGGGTAACCATAACAATTACCGGACAGAATGAATTCAAGGCAGGATACTTATCCAACTTCCTGTCGAACTTTAAGGTTCTGAACCCCGATTTGGTTATCTGCAAAATGGAACCCGACGTTAAAATTGAGGTTGACATACATATCAACAAGGGACGGGGATACGTTCCGGCCGAGGAAAATAAGCCCGAAGATGGAGAGTTTGGAATCATCCCAATTGATTCAATCCATACCCCAATTCGGAATGTTAAGTATTCGGTTGAAAACTACCGTGTAGAGCAGAAGACTGACTACGAAAAACTCCTGATGGAAATTGTTTCCGATGGCTCCATACATCCAAAGGATGCCCTGAAGGAAGCCGCTAAAATTTTGATTTACCATTTCATGCTTTTCTCCGATGAAAAGATTACCCTTGAAACGGAAGATAAGTATGATTCAGAAGAATTTGACGAGGAAGTACTGCACATGCGTCAACTTCTGAAGCAGAAGCTGGTTGATCTCGACCTTTCGGTTCGTGCGCTCAACTGTTTAAAAGCTGCCGATGTAGATACCCTGGGCGACCTTGTTCGTTACAACAAGAATGATCTACTCAAGTTTAGGAACTTTGGTAAAAAATCACTGACTGAACTCGAAGATCTACTCGATGGGTTAAGCCTATCTTTCGGCATGGATATAACAAAGTATAAACTGGATAAGGATTAATTGCGATGAGACATAACAAGAAGTTTAATCACCTAGGAAGGGAAAGTGCTCACCGTAAAGCAATGCTTTCAAATATGGCCAGCAGTTTAATTCTCCACAAGAGAATTACAACTACCGTTGCCAAGGCAAAAGCTTTAAGAATGTATGTAGAGCCCCTGATTACGAAAAGTAAAAACGATACAACCCATTCACGCCGTACTGTTTTTAGCTATTTACAGGATAAATATGCTGTAACAGAACTCTTCAGGGAGGTTTCTCAAAAAGTGGCTGACCGCCCAGGAGGATATACCCGTATCCTGAAAACAGGAACCCGTTTGGGCGACAACGCCGATATGTGTATCATTGAACTAGTCGATTTCAATACCACGTACCTTAAGGAGGCCGCAAAACCCGCCGCAAAGAAAACCCGTAGGGCAGGCTCAAAGGCCAAGAAGGATGAAACGGTAACCGCGGAATCAGCTGAAAAAAAAGCTATCACCGTTGATAAAGTTGAAAGCAACACGGCAAACACTGATGAGAAATCAGAATAACCGGCTGTTGACATATTTTAAAGAATGGGGATAAGCAAATTTGCTATATCCCCTTTTTTATCAAAATACATTACACTAAATATTTACTTCTATGGGACAAATTGTTAGTATTCGCGCACGCGAAATTCTCGACTCTAGGGGAAATCCTACCGTTGAGGTTGATGTTATGACTGAGAGTGGCTACTTTGGACGCGCAGCCGTTCCAAGCGGGGCATCTACTGGTGTACACGAAGCGGTTGAACTTCGCGATGATGATAAAGGCCGTTACCTGGGCAAGGGCGTTTTAAAAGCCGTTAATAATGTTAATACCGTAATCGCCGAAGAAGTTGTGGGAATGCACGTTCTTGACCAGCAACTCATTGATGAAACAATGATTAAACTTGACGGAACGCCCAATAAAGGTAACCTGGGTGCCAATGCAATGCTCGGCGTATCGCTGGCCGTTGCCCATGCTGCTGCCCAAATGACGGGTCAACCCCTTTACCGTTACGTGGGTGGGGTTAATGCCCGTACATTGCCTATTCCAATGATGAACATCATAAATGGAGGTTCACATGCCGATAATAGCATCGACTTCCAGGAATTTATGATTATGCCTGTCGGTGCCGATTCTTTTACCGAGGCAATCAGGATGGGCGCAGAAGTATTCCATAACCTTCGGAGCGTGTTAAAGAAGAAGGGCTACTCTACCAACGTAGGCGACGAGGGTGGATTCGCTCCAAACCTTAAATCGAACGAGGAGGCTGTTACCGTTATACTTCAGGCTATAGAGAATGCTGGTTATAAACCGGGTGTCGATGTATTTATGGCCCTCGACCCAGCATCATCTGAATACTACCTGCCAGAAGAAAAGGTTTACCATTTGCATAAATCTACCGGCGATAAGTTAACCCCGTCGCAAATGGTTGATTACTGGAAGAATTGGGTCAGCAAGTACCCTATTATTTCCATTGAGGATGGTATGGCCGAAGATGATTGGGATGGCTGGAAGTTGATGACACAAGCACTTGGCGATAAAATTCAGCTGGTTGGCGATGACTTATTTGTAACCAACGTTGACCGTTTACAGCTTGGTATCGATAGGGGTGTTGCTAACAGCATTTTAGTTAAGGTTAACCAAATTGGAACCCTAACAGAGACTATTAACGCAGTTCGTTTGGCCGACATCCATTCCATGACCTCCATTATGAGCCATCGCTCAGGAGAAACCGAGGATACTACAATTGCCCACTTGGCTGTTGCTCTGAATACCGGTTTAATTAAAACAGGATCGGCTTCGCGTTCCGACAGGATTGCAAAGTACAACCAGCTAATGCGTATCGAGGAAATGTTGGGTAGCTCTGCAATTTACTTAGGTAGAAATTTCAAGTACATCAAAAAATAGTTGTTACTTCTGAACTTTACGAAAGGTTCTGGCGTTTTCCCAGAGCCTTTTTTTATTTTTATCCCATGGTAAATATTAATGTTGTTTAACGTTTTTTGCCTGATACCTAGCATACAAGACTATGGCCTATAAATCACTACGGCAATTTATCGATGTACTTGAGCAAAACAACGAGCTCATTCGCATTAAACAGTTTGTCGATCCTGTCCTGGAAATTGCAGAGATAACTGATCGAATGTCGAAGCAGCCTCATGGAGGGAAAGCGTTACTATTCGAAAACACGGGGACAGAATTTCCTGTTCTTGTAAATTTTATGGGCTCCACGCGGAGAATGTGCTTGGCATTGGGTGTCGATGGCTTAGATGATATTCGGGCAGAAATAAACTCACTCTTTAGGGAACTTTCAGCACCCAAGGAAACATTCCGGGAAAAGTTGGGTACACTTCCAACGTTGGGCCGATTGGCGAGCTGGTTGCCAGTGGTTTCCACCTCAAGGGGACACTGTCAGGAGGTAGTTTACATGAACCCTGATACGGGAATACTGCCTGTTCTGAAATGCTGGCCCTTTGATGGCGGAAGATTTGTTACTCTTCCCATGGTCAATTCAAAGGATCCGTTAACAGGAATCCGTAATGTGGGTATGTACCGTATGCAGGTATTTAATGGGAATGAAACAGGAATGCATTGGCATACGCATAAAGTAGGGGCGAGGCATTTTGAGGAATATCGAAAGCTGGAAAAGCCAATGCCCGTAGCGGTTGCCCTGGGTGGCGATCCCGTTTATACCTATGCGGCAACGGCTCCAATGCCCGATAATGTGGACGAGTACCTGCTGGCGGGTTTTCTTAGAAAAAAGGCGGTGAAATTGGTGAAGTGCCTGACCGTTGACTTGGAGGTGCCTGCCGATGTCGATATTGTTATAGAAGGTTATGTCGATCCTGCCGATGATTTAGCCTGGGAGGGCCCTTTCGGCGACCATACAGGCTTTTACTCCTTGGCCGACTGGTATCCACGATTTCACATTACCTGTATTACACATGCCAAGGGGGCAGTTTACCCTGCAACGATTGTAGGTGTGCCTCCAATGGAGGATGCCTACATTGCAAAGGCAACCGAAAGAATTTTTTTGGAACCAATGAGAATTGCAATGCTCCCCGAGCTTAACGATATGAACTTACCCTTTGAAGGCGTGGCCCACAACATTGCGCTGGTTAAAATAAGCAATACTTTCCCGGGGAATGCCTACAAGGCGATGAATACCCTTTGGGGTGCCGGCCAAATGATGTTCAATAAAATTATGGTGGCATTGCCGGATTGGATTAATGTACAGGATACAATTGGTGTGATAGACTGCATTGCGGGCTCCGTCGATCCCGATGTTGATATTCATTTCGGGAAAGGCCCCCTGGATATTCTCGATCATTCATCGGGAAGGGCTGGCCTGGGTTCAAAGCTGTTTATCGATGCAACCCGGGGTATTAGCCCAGAGAAGAAGGGTACAACCATCAACCTTGAGGCTCTGGCCGAATCAATAGCGGAATCTTTCCCGGAGGTAGTAGCATACAACGCAAAGCTTATTCAAAAGGGGTTTCCCATCCTATTTATATCCATAGATAAGATGGGTGGTTTAAATGTTAAGGGAATTTTTAACAGAATGTTTAGGGACAAGGTTTTGAAAAACCTTTGGACGATTGTTGCGGTAGATTTTGGTACGAATGTGGAGGATCTCTCATTGCTCCTATGGTTTGCTACCGGAAATATAGAACCTCAGCGCGATACCCATTTCTTTAGCGTTGAAGATGATAGCCGTAAAAGGGTTGGATTTGATGGTAGCCGAAAGGCATATCCGGCCGATAACTTTAAGCGCGAGTGGCCCAATGTGGTCATGATGGATATGGCAACCATCGGAAATGTTGATAAGATTTGGGATGAACTGGGAATAGGTAGCTTTATCCCATCACCTTCACTTGCCTTGCAAAAGCTTCAGGTAGGTGACGATTCCGTTGTACGGTTCCTGTTTTAAATTG
>JBFXEO010000033.1:0-18109 GCA_050180015.1 Bacteroidales bacterium
TACGAATATTATCCGTGCTTACATAGGCTGTTTTTACGGGTTTTTTACCAATGAGCTCTTTGGTATTGATAATTAAAAGGTCTTCCTCGAAGCTTTTAAGCTGATGGATAACCTTGCCGTTGCAATCAAGCACCATAGAGCCACCATCGAATAACAGCTCGGTATTTCCGCCAACCTGATTTACATAAATTACGGGTAAGCCGTAGCGAGCAACATTGCCCCGGAATACCTCTAACCTTCGTTCTTCGCTGTTGTAGCTGAATGGCGATGCGGCAATGTTTATTATCAGCTCGGGCTTTAAGGCCGATAACTTCTCCATGGGAGCGATGCGGTAAAGTGTTTCACGGCCAAAAGATGAAGTAATTGGCTGATCGTCCCAGAGATCCTCGCAAATAGTTATCGCAACGCGTGTCCCATTAATTAAGCTGATGGAAAATTGATCGGTGTTGGGTTCAAAATACCGGTACTCATCGAATATATCATAATCGGGCAAAAGCGATTTGTGGTGAATGCTGGCTATTGTACCATTGGAGAGTACGAAGGCCGAGTTAAAGAGCATTTTTCCCTTGGGATTGGGATTTACGCTTGGTACCCCTACAATTGCACTGATTCCGTGGCAATGCCCGGCAATGATACTGATTGCCTCGGTACACTTTTTTATAAAGTCTTCCCGTTCCAGGAGGTCGTGAGGAGGATACCCGCAAACAGCCAGCTCTGAAAAAACAACTAAATCGACTCCGGATAGTTTTGCCGTTGCGATTGTTTCAATCATTTTGGCTGTGTTTTGCTCAAAATGATTTACCGTGTAGTTTAGCTGGGCAAGGGCAATTTTCATTTAAATTTTCGGGTTAGAAAACTACACCAATTCTCAGCGATAGGCTTCGTGGGGTTATTGTACCCTTTCCTAAATCGAGATATTCAGTTAAACCACCGGTAAAGGTTAACCCCAGCTGTAGGGCACTTTCTTCACCCAGCGAGTATTCTACTCCTGCGCCGATGAAGTACGACAAGTAGGCCCACTTAAAGTTATCGGTGGCAGTTTCTCTGTCAACATCGTTGCTGCCATCCCAGGCAAAGCCCTTAAGCTTTATATTATTTCTTAATCCAAGATTGCCATAAAAGGTTAAGTAGCCAATCTGATTTGTCCGGAACTTCAATCCAATTGGAATTGATAGGTATTGTGCTTTTAGCTTTACCGTGTTACCTGCCTTTACTATATAGCTGCTGTCGCTGGTCTCCAACTTTATATCTTCAGAAAATCTGATCTTTCCCCCCACATTATTTAATGAAAGACCCGATGAAACAGCGTAACGGTCAGCAAAATATTTGTCGGCGTTAAACCCTATATTGAAGCTAACAACCGATCCGTTGGGATCAGATTTTTTTGTATCGGAGTTAAACCAGGATAGCTGGGGATCTACATATATTCCAAAGCTGTACTGTGCCCTTGTTTGGTTAGATAATGCCAGAAGAATACAGGTTACAATGGCAATGCTGGATTTTGATTTCATACCTTCTATATTTTAAATTTGACTGTTCTTCTTTACCATATTATTTGCTCTTGTTGAGCAAACAGTTACAAAGGTAACCAATTTTATTTTACGGTGTGGTGTTGAATGCTATTAGTTGATGTGTTATTTAATGCAACACTATGACGACAATTATTACGTAAATTTGAACGTTACTTTTTCATGGTTTATACTGCAAAATTTGGCTAATATGAT
Organism: Bacteroidales bacterium; assembly: GCA_050180015.1. GTDB lineage: Bacteria > Bacteroidota > Bacteroidia > Bacteroidales > Tenuifilaceae > JBFXEO01. The sequence goes on from JBFXEO010000033.1 coordinate 1,725, forward strand.
TGTATTTCCCAATGCAAAAATCAATGTGGGCTTAAATATTGCTGCCCGGCGTAGCGATGGATTTCACGAAATTTCCACGCTGTTTTACCCTGTTAAGGAGCTATGCGATATCCTTGAAGTTGCAATAATCGAAAATCAAACGCGGCCATTAGTGTTTACTCAAAGTGGTAGTGCTGTAGATTGTGATTTGGAGAGTAACCTGTGCGTAAAGGCGTACCACTTGTTCAATGGCAGGGTTCCGCTACCTCCGGTAGCCATGCATCTGCATAAAATTATTCCAGCTGGTGCCGGGCTTGGGGGGGGGTCTTCCGACGCGGCCTTTACGCTAAAAGTATTGAATAGCTTATTGGAAAACCCGCTAACCGATAGGCAATTGGTAGAATTTGCGGCTGAACTGGGAAGCGATTGCCCTTTTTTTATTGTCAATTCGCCATGTATCGGAAAGGGGCGTGGCGAAGCACTAAAACCGGTGGCCGTTGATTTATCGGGGTTCCATCTTTTACTGGTAAACCCTAAAATTTATGTTAACACGGGCAAGGCATACTCGCTATCCGCTCCCAGCCCATGGGAAACCGACATTGAAATACTGCTAGGCCAGAGCATTGACACATGGAGGAACAGTATTTTCAACGATTTTGAAAGGGTTGTTTTTGAGTTGCATCCCTCTGTCGGGAACATTAAGCATCAGATGTATCGCCTTGGTGCCGTTTATGCGGCCTTATCGGGGAGTGGGTCAACCGTTTATGGAATTTTTAACTCTATACCGAATTATGAGCCAGAGTTTGAGAATTATTTTGTAAAGTTGGTGCAGCTGTAGGAAGTTGCATAAATAAAAAGGAGGCAAATGCCTCCTTTCGTATATTGATGTTTTGCGGTTATTCCAGTGTAACCATTACAAAACCTTTGCAAACTTTATCGCCGGGGGCTACCGATACTTCTTTAACTACGGCGTTAAGCGGTGCGGTAATTCTGTTGTGCATTTTCATTGCATCCAGAATCACCAGTATATCGCCCTGCTTTACCTGCTGGCCGGCCTTCACCTTAACATCAACAATTGTTCCGGGGATAAAAGCGGTCAGCTGTTTATTGTCGAGTTTATTCAATGCCATATTGCTATTAGGTTTTTAAAGATTTGTTTGTTTTTATTTTCTCTACGATTTGCCGTTCAGGTTTAGAATGGGGGAATTCCATGTTTCTTAAAGGGCCGATCTGCAACCTTGGTACTCGAAACCTCTAGGGCATGAAGGAGAAGTTTGCGGGTTTCCTCGGGCTCAATTACTGTATCGATATAGCCCTTAGCCGCAGCCACGTAGGGGTTTGCAAACTTTTCCTTATACTCCTCCACTTTTTGGTGGCGCACCTCCTCCGGATTTTCCGCTTCGGTAATTTCTTTACGGAAGATAATGTTGGCTGCGCCGTCTGGTCCCATCACGGCTATTTCGGCGCCAGGCCATGCAAAAACAAAATCGGCGCGGAGGTGCCGTGAACTCATGGCAATGTACCCTCCGCCGTAAGCTTTACGGAGTATTACGGTCATTTTAGGAACGGTGGCTTCGCTGTATGCGTAAAGCAACTTGGCCCCATGCCGGATAACTCCGGCGTGTTCCTGATCTATGCCCGGGAGGTATCCCGGAAGGTCAACCAGCGTACATAGCGGAATGTTAAATGCGTCGCAGTACCGTATAAAGCGGGCCGCTTTATCGGAGCTGTCAACGTCGAGTACACCGGCCATAACCATAGGTTGATTTGCTACAAACCCTACGGTTTCACCGTTCAATCGGCCAAACCCAATAATAATATTTGCAGCCCACATCTCCTGAATTTCAAAAAAATCGGAATCATCAACAATTGCTCTAATTACATTTCGTACATCGTAGGGCTGCCGTGGGTCACCCGGTACAATTTCGTTAATGTTGAATGTCGATTTTGGATTTTTCGATTCAAACTTGCGGGCCTTGCGGGTGTTGTTCCAGGGAATAAACGTGATGAGTTTTTTTATTTGCTCAAAGCATTCAAACTCACTCTCGGAGTAAAAGTGGGCATTGCCAGTTATTTGGGCGTGAACCTTTGCTCCACCCAAATCTTCCTGCGAAATTTCTTCGCCAAGAACAGATTTTATGACTTCGGGGCCGGTGATAAACATTTTGGAGATCTTGTCCACCACAAAAACAAAGTCAGTAAGCGCAGGTGAGTAAACTGCACCGCCGGCGCATGGGCCAAGTATTACTGATATTTGCGGTATAATACCACTCGATAGGGTGTTTCTCCAGAAAATTTCACCGTAGCCGGCCAGGGAGTTAACCCCTTCCTGAATTCGGGCACCACCGGAGTCGTTAATTCCAATCAATGGAATTCTCATGCGGAGTGCATAGTCCATGATTTTGGTAATTTTACGGGCATGCATCGATCCCAGCGAACCGCCGGCAACGGTAAAATCCTGGGCAAATATTGCTACCGGAGCACCGTAAATGGTACCAGTACCAATAATTACCCCATCGCCATGTAATGTTTTTCCGTCCATCCCAAAATCACGGGCATCGTGCTCGACAAACATGTCGTACTCGTTGAACGAGTCCTCGTCGAGTAGCGCAATTATTCGTTCCCGGGCAGTTAGTTTACCCATAGCCATTTGTTTTGCAACGGCTTGTTCTCCTCCACCCTGGAGAACCTCTTCCTTGCGCTTCTTGAGTTCTTCAATTTTGTTTTTTAAAGGCATAGGTTTGTTGGTTAGTTAGTAATGTAAAGGGCCACCAAAAAGAATTGTAGAATTTAATGCAACGTTACGAAAACATTGCCAAAAATAAAAACCCCTGGGATATTTTTAGTATTCCCAGGGGGTAATGCTCATTATATCAACTTGGTATAAATAAAACAGCTGTTTTGCTTGTTTCGTTATTTCGGAGCAATTCGGTAAAGCCCAATGGCAACAAAGGTGAAAATAAAGTTTGGAAGCCAAACGGACAGAAGCGGGCTTAGGTACCCGCCAACTGCAAACATGGTGGAAAATCGCATGAATAGTATATATGTAAAGCTGATGGCGAGCCCCAGCCCAATATGTAGTCCAATGCCCCCACGGATTTTTTTCGATGATAGGGATACTCCAATTAGTGTTAATATAAAGGTAGAAAACGGGTAGGCAAACCGGCTGTACTTTTCTATGAGCAATGATTCTATGGTATCGGCCCCCTGCAATTTTTGTTCATCGATAAATCTGTTTAGCTGAAACATATTCATGGTTTCCACTACATTTAACCTACGGTTAAAATCTTTCGGGGTAATGTATATGGATGTATCGATGTTTTCACCATGAATGATTTTCTCCCCGGTTGGCAGGTAGTCGCGGATATAGTATTTTTTTGCAGTCCATTTTTGCTTGGTGGAATCCCACTGGGCGTAATCGGAGAATAGCTTTGATTTTAGTTCCCCATCTTCAAATTTTTCGATCGAGAAGTTGTAGGCAATTTTACTGTAAGTGTTGTATGAACGCATGAAAACAAATAATCCCGGACGAACCTGCCTGTGGATATTCCGTTCGGAACTTTCGTAAGGTTTTTTTATGTATTTGTTTTCAAAGTCTATTCTAACCGCGTTTGCCGGCGGAATAATAAAGCTGTTCAGAACAAATGAGAATACGGCAATTATTGTTGCCGAAACAAAGTAGGGGTACATCATCCTTTTAAAACTCACCCCGCTGCTGAGAATGGCTATAATTTCGGTATTGTAAGCCATTTTGGAGGTGAAAAATATCACCGCGATAAATATAAACAGCGAGCTAAAAAGATTGGCAAAGTATGGAATGAAGTTTAAGTAATAGCGGAAGATTATATCTCCCAGAGGAGCCCCCTTCTCCATGAAATCGTCTAGTTTCTCGGAGATGTCGAAAATTACGGCAATGCCTACAATTAGTAGAATTGCATAAAAGTAAGTGCCAATGAACTTACGAATAATATAGCGGTCGAGAATTTTCATTTGTTACGTATAGAGTGCCAAGATACTCAATTTTTATAAACGCTGCGAAAACTTTTTTACTGCTTGATTTTTCCATGATGTAAAATCGCCGGCCAGGATATGTTTTCTTGCCTCACGGACTAACCAAAGGTAAAACCCCAGGTTATGAATGCTTGCCAGCTGGGGGCCAAGCATTTCGCCGGCAATAAACATGTGCCTTAGGTATGATTTTGTGTACCGCAAATCTACGTAGGTTGTTCCCAGTGGGTCAATGGGCGAAAAATCGTTTTTCCATTTTACGTTCCGTAGGTTGATGATTCCCTCAGATGTAAACAGCATTCCATTTCGGCCATTACGGGTTGGCATCACGCAATCGAACATGTCAATGCCAAGCGCAACGGCTTCCAGGATATTTTCAGGAGTTCCAACGCCCATAAGGTATCTGGGTTTGTCCGCTGGAAGTATTGCATTCACCACAGCTATCATTTGGTACATTACCTCGGCGGGTTCGCCAACCGACAATCCCCCAATTGCATAGCCATCGCGGTTATACGATGCTACGTTTTCGGCTGCTCGTTTGCGCAAATCGTCATACACGCAGCCCTGCACAATTGGCATTAAGGTTTGGCTGTAGCCATACTTTGGCTCGGTTGAATCGAACCGACCTACGCAACGTTTCAGCCATTGCTCGGTTAAGTCGAGCGATTTACGGGCATAGTCGTACTCGGCATCGCCGGGGGGGCATTCGTCAAAGGCCATTACAATATCAGCACCAATAATCCGCTGAATATCCATTACCCCTTCGGGTGAAAAAAAGTGCGGTGATCCGTCGATATGTGAACGGAACGAGGCCCCCGTTGCTGTTAACTTTCGGTTATCGGCTAAAGAAAAAACCTGATAACCTCCACTATCGGTAAGGATTGGACGATTCCACGTGGTAAATTTATGAAGGCCTCCGGCTTGCTCCAAAACATCCAACCCTGGGCGAAGGTATAAATGGTAAGTATTTCCAAGTATAATTTGAGCATTAATATCGTTTTCCAACTCCCTATGTGAAACGCCTTTAACGCTTCCAACTGTACCAACAGGCATAAAAATTGGTGTTTCGATAGCTCCATGATCGGTGGTTACAACCCCCGCGCGCGCTGCTGAATGGCTATCGGTTTTATGTAGCTTAAAATACATTCATTTTAAATTTCGGCGCAAATATAATGTAAAAATACCTTGTGTTGTAGCTGTAATTTTAAAAAGGGATTTAACAGTAACAAAAGATGGTACGATTCATATTTAGTAACTTTCGTGAGAATTTTGTACCAATTTTTATTTCTTGGCCGTTCCGCCATATTCTTTTTGTAAACCCAAAAATGTTTAATAACATTGCTTCTGGTTTTTAAGTTTTTTGTTGTGGAGGAAATAATCAGAAATTCAAAGCCTTACGAGATCATGCTGGCCGGAGTTCTTCTAGTATCGTTACTCATTCAGCTTTACTACTACCTGGGTGTATTCCTTAAAGTAGCACTTTATAAAAAAGATGACGGTAAATTAACAGAAAATAACGAAAAGCCACCCGTATCCGTCATCATTTGCGCCCGTAACGAGGAAAGTAACCTTGAGCATTTCCTTCCCAGGGTGCTTGAGCAAAAGTACCCGGAATCGTTCGAGGTAATAGTTGTTAACGATTGTTCCAAGGATAATTCAGAGGTGGTTCTCGATAATTTACAGAAAAAGTATCCGCAATTAAGGGTTACCACAATTAAGGAGGATGAAAAGTTTACCCATTCCAAGAAGTTGGCATTAACAGTTGGCATTAAGGCCGCTAAGTACGATTGGCTTTTACTTACCGATGCCGATTGTATTCCCCAAACCGATACTTGGCTGGCCTCCATGGCCTCCAATTTCAAATCGGGAGTTGAGGTAGTTTTAGGTTATGGCGGATATTTATCGGAGAAAGGATTGTTGAACAGGCTAATCCGGTTCGATACCATGTTCATCGCCATGAATTACCTCGGCCTTGCCTTAACCGGGAAGCCATACATGGGCGTAGGGCGGAATTTAGCGTACAGGCGCCAGCTGTTTTTTAAGAATAGGGGGTTTGCCTCGCATAGCAAGCTGGATTCTGGCGATGATGATTTATTTGTCCGTGAAGTTGCCAGCAAAAATAACACTGTAGTAGAATACAGCCACAACTCCCATACTCGCTCAGCCCCTCGTAAAACTTATGCGGCATGGTACAGGCAAAAGCGTAGGCATGTGTCCACGTCGCCGTATTACAGTACAGGGATAAAAATTTTACTGGCATTGGAACCGCTGTCAAGATTTTGTTTTTTTGTCAGCTCCATTGCTTTAATAGCCATGCTATACTACCCGTACATATTTCTTTCGGTCATTATATTTCGCCTCATACTTCAACTTTTCGTGGTAAAAGCTGTTATGAAAAGATTGAATGAAAAGAAAATATTGCTAACTTCGCTTTTATGGGATTTTTATTCGTTATATTTTTACGGCAAACTATTATTATCGAATAGCCTTTCAAGAAAAAAACCAAAATGGAGATAACTTCCGATAACCTATCGGACAAAGCTAAGTTTGACCTTGTCCTGGTTGAGAAAGCCATTAACGGTGATCAAAAAGCCTTTGCCGAGTTGATGGACAGGTATCGGGATGCCATTTACTTCATGCTTCTGAAAATGGTTAACAACAAAAGCGATGCGGAGGACTTAACCCTTGAAGCGTTTGGTAAGGCCTTTAGGAATATTCAGCAGTACACACCGAATTACGCCTTTAGTACCTGGCTTTTTAAAATTGCAACTAACAACTGTATTGACTACATCAGGAAGCGGAAGGCAAACGTCATATCAATAGACCAAAATATGGACGATCAGGAAGGGGCATACATACCGCCAACGGCCATGCTTTCGTCCGGCAACCTTGACCCTGAAGAGAATCTGATAAAGGAACAGAATGTTAAGCTGGTGCAGGATGTTGTTGCCAAGCTTAAACCACGTTACCGCAACCTTATTGAGCTGCGATACTTTAAAGAGTATTCCTATGAGGAAATAGCCAATGAGCTCAACTTGCCCCTGGGTACCGTAAAAGCGCAACTTTTCAGGGCAAGGGAATTGCTTTTCAACATCTTGAATAATATACCGCCACACCATTAAGCTATGGACATAATTACATCTTATTTCCCTGAACTAACTAAAATTCAACGAGAGCAAATTCAGGAGTTGGATAAATTATACAGGCATTGGAATGCTCAAATTAATGTAATATCGCGTAAAGATATTGATAACCTGATGGTTCATCATGTTTTGCATTCAATGAGTATTGCCAGGGTAGTTCATTTTATACGAGGTACACGTATCATGGATATTGGAACAGGCGGTGGATTCCCGGGGATACCCCTTGCCATCATGTTTCCGCAGTGCCATTTTTCCCTTGTGGATTCTGTTGGGAAAAAGGTTCTGGTTACGCAGGAAATAGCTAACGCCATAAATTTGAGTAACGTTACGGTTCTGAAATCAAGGGGCGAGGAAATCCCTGAAAAGTTCGATTTTGTGGTAAGCCGTGCTGTGGCACCCATACCACAACTCTTGTCCTGGGTCGAGAAAAATATTAAGCCCGGCGGGGCAAATACGCTGCCCAACGGGTTAATTTGCTTGAAGGGTGGAAATATTAACGATGAGATTAAACCCTACCGAAAATTTTTAGAAAAATGGAATGTCCGGAATTTTTTTGAAGAAGAATACTTTGACGGAAAGTATATTGTATTTATTCCTGCATGATGTTAAACGGTAATAGATAGACGATAAAAGGGAATATACAAAGTTGCGTAGGCGAACTTCACATCTTTTTCACTTTTGAATTTTTAACGCTGTATTTTAAGCAATATTTTTTTTAGTTTAGAAAATAACTTACCTTTGCCCACCCCAAAAACGTATTTTGTTTTTTAATAAATTGATAATTTAAAGAGAGTAAAAATAATAAAAGGTTACTAAAATGAAAAGGACGTTTCAACCTTCAAACAGGAAGAGAAAGAATAAACACGGATTCCGTGAGCGTATGTCAACCGCCAATGGTCGTAGAGTTTTGTCCGCACGTCGCGCAAAAGGAAGAAAGAAGTTAACTGTTTCTGACGAGTTTAACCGTAAATAAACGGGATTATCATAGTATTGATATAGGAGGGCAGGGTTACAACCTGTCTTTTTTGTTAATCCGAATCGTTATATTTACCGGTGAAAATTTGTACCGATGGATCAATCGTCAATAGTTAAATATCGCGCTAATTCAAAATCTGGCGAAACATTAAAGTTTGTAGTAAACAAGGTGATTGCTAATCAACGAATTTCTGTTGCCGATGCGGTTAACCTGTACGAACACGCGGAACTTGGCCTGTTGGCGGTACTCTCGGGCCTGATTTATACCCGTAAAAATGGCAACCATATTTATTTCAACAAGAACTTTCATATAGAGCCTACAAACCTTTGCATATACAGCTGTAAGTTCTGCTCGTACCACGGGGGAACAACAGGCGATGGTTTAAGCTGGGAGATGAGTATTGGCGATATTGAGAATACCGCAAAACGATACGCTGGTAAAGATGTAACCGAAGTTCATATAGTGGGAGGGGTTCACCCCGGGTGGAACCTTGAGTATTACGGCAATATTATTCGAAGCGTAAAAAAAATACTTCCCGATATTCACGTTAAGGCCTTTTCGGCCATTGAGCTGGAGTACGTTATCAGAAAATCGGGGTTGGGCTACAGGGAGGGACTGCGCCAGTTGAAAATGGCGGGGTTGGACTCCATTCCGGGCGGCGGAGCCGAAATATTCAACGCCGAGGTGAGGGAGAAAATTTGTCCCGAAAAGGCTTCCGCTGGAAAATGGCTTGCCATTCACGAGGCTGCCCACCAGGCGGGGATACCCTCCAACGCAACCATGCTCTACGGCCATATTGAGAGCTACAGGCATCGGGCGGAACACATGGAGGCCATCAGAAATTTACAGGATAGCACGCGCGGCTTTAACTGTTTTATACCCCTAAAGTTTCGGTCCGAGCATAATATGCTCAGCTACTTGGGTGAAGTAAATTTGACCGAAGATTTGAGAAACTTTGCAGTGGCAAGAATATTTTTTGATAACATCGACCATGTTAAGGCCTACTGGCCAATGCTGGGTCGGGAGAATACCCGGCTGGCGCTGGCGTTTGGAGTTGATGATATTGATGGAACAATTGACGATACCACGAAAATATACTCCATGGCCGGGGCTGAAGATCAAAAACCCACAATGACAGAGGAGATGCTGGTGCAGCTGATTAGAGATGCCGGGAGAACACCCGTGGAGCGAGATTCGCTTTATAGGCCTGTGAGAATTTACTGACGTAAGGGTATGCACTGTTGGCATTGCACTGTAAAATTGTGTACTAAATGGGTATTAAGGTTTAAGCGCGAGGTAGAACCGCATGGCAGCCATTAATTATTGCTGCTATAAAAAGGTTTATATCACCGGATAGTATTATTTTTGTTGTTGGCAAAACATCCAATTATCAATTTAACCCTTGATTATGGAAAAAATAAAGGCTTTTCTTCTAAAGATTACCCGGAACCCTTACGTAAAAACGATACTGATAGCTGTGGGCATTGCTTTTTCTCTGCTGATTGTTTTAATGATATTTTTGAGTGTTTACACTCGCCATAACCAGAGCTTCCCGGTTCCAGATTTTAGGGGGAACGTGGTAACAGAGCTTCCGAGAATGGCCAACGATGCAAACCTTCGGGTGGAAATAACCGATTCTGTTTACATATTTAACCGCAGGCCCGGTAGCGTAGTGGATCAGAATCCTGAACCGGGTACCCATGTTAAAAAAAACCGCCGGGTATTTGTTACCATTAATGCTCAAAATCCTATCAAGGTCAATGTTCCCAATGTTGTTGGTTATACCATGCGTCAGGCCAAAGCAATCCTGGAACAGCAGGGCCTGGAGGTGGGAACTCTTTCCTTTAAGCCCGATTTGGGGGTAAATAATGTCCTTGACCAACGCTATGCCGGAGAAAGCATTGCTTGGGGTGCCCTTATACCCAAAGGTTCCAACGTTAACTTGGTGCTGGGAATGGGAATGCAGGGCGAAAAAACGGGTTTACCTTTGCTTATCGGCTTAAAGTATAACGATGCCCGCAACCGGATCATTGAATCATCATTAAATATTGGTCAAATTAGGTTTGATGAAACAATAATTGACTTCAAGGATTCGTTAGATGCTAGGGTTTACAGTCAGTATCCTGCCTATTCCGAGCCGAATACCATAAGTTTTGGTGCAAAGGTTGATATTTGGCTTACCTTAAACCAGTCAAGGATTCCCAAGATTGAGGATAATCCGGTTGATTCTTTGTATAATGTTGATTTATCCGGACAAGATGTGATAGAGTAAATTTTAGAAAGCCTTGCGATAATGTTTGATTTGCTTATATGCCATTCAGAAAATTACAGTTTACCATATTCCTGATACTTGTTGCGGCAGCTGTCGGTGCACAGGATGAGGTATTGGTAAATTTATCCAGCTATCCGCTTCCTGCCATCAAGGCAAAAATTACCGGGAGTAAAACAGCAAAGGGTCCGCTTCCACTTCCATTTTTCGATGATTTTGCCCGGGGTACATCGTTCCCAACCAGCGATCTTTGGGAAGTATCGGGTGTTACTACCAATCAGAATTATGCGATAAACCCTCCAACCATCGGCGTTGCTACTTTTGATGCAGTAAACAGTAACGGGGAGCTGTACCCCACACTAACAACCACCCCGCAGGGCGCCGATACTTTAACTTCGCGGCCCATAAACCTTAGCTATTTGGCAGGCGATAGCATTTACCTGTCGTTCAGCTTTCAGCCACAGGGATTGGGCTATCAGCCCAGCAGCAGGGATTCGCTGGTACTTGAGTTTTGGAATAATACGGACTCCGTGTGGGTACGGTCATGGTCCACTTCCGTTGACTTCCTAAGCGAAGTTTTACTGCAAAAAAATATTCTTGCCGGTTCTACAAAAACCACAGCGTCCGATTCGCTGGGCTATAATTTTTACAATGCAATTATTAATATAGATGACCCCGGGTTCCTTACCTCGAACTTTAGGTTCCGGTTTATCAACTATGCTTCAATTTCATCCAACTCCACAATTCCGGGGATGCTGGGAAATTCTGATCATTGGCATATCGACATGGTTTACCTAAACCATGGTAGGTATTACGACGACACGTTGTATAACGATATAGCGTTTTCACGGCCAATTCAGAATTTGATGAAAAATTATACATCCATTCCCTGGAGACATTTCCCCAAAGCAGCCTCATCAGAGATTAATGATCCCCGGGAGTTTTGCATTACCTATAGGAACCTGGGAACTTATGAATGGAATGTATCCCGAAGATTTGAGGTTATAGATATTTCTGACTCCCAGCCCGGATTCTCTTTCTCAGGAGGTAGCGGGGATAGGAATATTCTTCCATTCGAAAATTTTTCCGATACTATTTATTTCGATTACGACTTTACAAGCGCCTGGCAGGATTCTGCTACATTTTTATTTAAATCTAACATAATCCTTTACAATACTAAAAGCGATGATATTCCCACATATCTATTGTATAACGACACTATTTCCAAGGTTTTCGAATTTCATAACTACTACGCACTTGACGATGGCTCTGCTGAAAGAGGCTACGGTTTGTACGGTCAGGGCTCCGAGAATGGCATGGTTGCCTGTAAGTTCCATAACTATAAGGCAGATACCTTAAAAGGTATGGCTATGTACTTCAACCGAACGTACGGGGATGCAAATGCCGTAACCTTTAAATTAACTGTTTGGGATTGTGATGTTGATGGCAAGCCTGGTAGCGTTATTGGCCAAAGAACAGGGGTTACCCCGGTTTTTACCGATAGCCTCAATCGGTTTACCGTTTACCGGATTACCCCCACCTATATTCCCGAAGGAGATTTCTTTGTGGGATGGGTCCAAACAACTGACGATATGCTAAACGTCGGTTCTGATGTGAATACTAACAATCAGAGTAGAATATTCTATAATATTTCTGGCGATTGGGAAAACACCAAGTATGAGGGGTCACTCATGATTCGGCCTATTTTTGGTAATATGTATCAAATCCCTACAAATATTGATGTAACCAACGAATCGGAACTTACCATCTACCCGAATCCTGCCAGCGATTACATAACTCTCGGCACAAGTAATAATGCCACAGTTACATCAATTCAGATAATTAGCGTAACCGGCAGGGTTGTACTAAACCAAACAGGCTCAAACCTCCAATCAATCAACATTCAACGTTTACCCGAAGGGCTATACATAGTTAAGGTTTGCCCAAAGTCAGGTAAATGCATAACAAGCAAGTTGTTAATTGTACGATGATTGACCAGAACCCTCAAGATTCAGATGAAGAAATCGATGAGTCGGCCGACGAGCAACCGGAGCTGTTCGAGCATTTTCGCATTGAGGTTGATAAAGGCCAAACTCTCATTCGGATTGATAAATTTCTTGCCGATAGAATTCGCAACGTAAGCCGTAACCGGCTTCAATCTGCCGCCGATGCCGATAACATCCTTGTAAATGGGGAACCCGTAAAATCATCGTACAAGGTCAAGCCCCTCGACTCAATTTCCATTGTACTGGCATATCCACCACGCGATACAGAAATTAAAGCCGAAAACATCCCGTTAAATATTGTTTATGAAGATGATGAGCTGATAGTGGTAAATAAACCGGCAGGCATGGTTGTTCATCCAGCTCATGGGAATTTTAGCGGAACGCTCGTAAACGCGCTGCTATACCATTTGCGGGATGTTCCCCTATTTAAAACAGGCGAGATTCGCCCAGGCCTAGTTCATCGTATCGATAAAAACACGTCGGGCATACTGGTAGTTGCAAAAACCGAAATCGCCATGAACCGCCTTGCCAAGCAATTTTTTGACAGAACGACCTCCCGAAAGTACATTGCCCTGGTTTGGGGTGATATGGAAACCAACGAAGGGACAATTACCGGGAATATCGGTCGTAGTATCCGCGATCGTAAAAGAATGCAGGTTTTTCCCGATGGCGATCAGGGGAAACATGCCGTAACTCACTGGGGGGTTTTGGAGCGTTTTGGATATGTTACATTGGTGGAATGCAAGCTGGAAACAGGCCGTACACATCAAATCAGGGTGCATTTTGAACACATTAAACATCCATTATTTAACGATGAAGTTTACGGTGGCGATAAAATCTTAAAGGGAAACCAAACCGGTAAATACAAGCAATTTATCGATAATTGCTTCGAAATATGCCCGCGTCATGCATTGCATGCCCAAACGCTTGGGTTCACCCACCCTAAAACGGGCAAAGCAATGAACTTTGAATCGGCATTGCCCAGCGATATGAGTGAATTGATTGTAAAATGGGAACGATTTACGCGGGCGAAAAATATTTAGAATTTATTGGTAACCAATCTATTAGAGAAGTTTCATTCGTACTAAATGCCTGGCAGAATTACCGGATAAGGGCATAATGGCCCGCCTTGATTTGGCCCTTCACCTCCCTTCGATAGGCATTGTAAAGACCTCCGAACGACATTCTAACTGTATCAAAACTCATACATTCCCCGAAAAAGTTTATTGATTTTCTTGTATAATGAACATTTGTTCATTATTTTTGCATCGATCATTTGTTCGCTATATGTCACGATTAAAAATTCCGCGAAAAGTTACAAATCCCCCTAAAATAAAGGGATTTAAACCGTATGGGCCTAGTTTAGACAGCCATAAACTTGAACCGATAATTCTCAATTTTGAGGAATACGAAGCATTCAAAATGTGCGATTACGATATGCACAATCATCATCAAGCTTCTGTCCTAATGAATGTTTCGCGCCCTACGTTTACCCGGATCTACGCATCGGCGCGGATGAAAATTTCTAGGGCCTTTGTCGAAGGCCGACAAATAGAAATTGAGGGAGGCAAAGTTTATTTCGATAGCGATTGGTACCACTGCCATACGTGCGATTGCCATTTTAATAACCCCGAAAAAAATATCGCCATTCAGAGCTGTCCGTTGTGCGGTAGTACCGACTTCGACCAATTTACCGAGAGCAATTCTGAGAATACCCCTCAAATTGTCCATGAAGATTTGTGCGTTTGCCCTAAATGCGGCTATACAAGAAAACACCATTATGGCGTGCCATGTAGAACGGAAACCTGTCCCACATGCAAAACACCTTTGGTTAGAAACAATTTATGAACTACGGAACAATGAGAATTGCAATAACATCCCAGGGAAACTCTACAGAGTCGCAACTCGATCAACGATTCGGGCATTGCAAGTACTTTGTAATTTACGATACGCAAACAAAGGCAATGGAAATAATCCCTAACCCTTACAGCGAAGCCGAAGAGCAAGCCGGAATACTTGCGGTAAAACTGCTATCATCAAAAAAAGCTGTAAGAATTATTTCCGGAGAATTTGGAATTAAGGTAAAGCCACTACTAGATAGTTTAAAGATTCAAATGATCATGCTGAAAAATTCCGAAAAGAGTATTCAGTCAATTATAGAGATGCTCAATAATACAGTAAAAGAATTTTAAACTATGGAGGATGATCAATGAAAATAGCCATTCCAACAATAGGAAGTATTCTTGACGAGTACATGAACCAGTGCGAAGTATTTACCATTTTCTCCGTTGATGATTCGTTAAAAATCACCGGTAAAGAAATACTTTACACCCCCGAGGGTTGCGATTGCAAGAATAACATCCCTCTTACGATGCAGCAAAAGGGGGTTACTGTAATGGTTGTTTACAAATTACCTGAACACGCCGAAGGCGTTTGCGAAAAGTATGGAATAACATCCTATTTAGGATATACAGGGAAAATTGAAGATGTAGTAAGTAGATTCTTGGAGAAACTGAAAGATAACACGTTGTAGTAATACTTTAACTACTTTTTAAACTGTTGCTTATGCCAAAAATGAACGGGACAGGACCCGAAGGAAGAGGAAAAGAAAGCGGAAGACAACTTGGAAATTGCAGCAAACTTTCCGATGAAGAAAAGCTAAAACAATTAGGGAAAGGACTTGGGAAAAAGCGTCACGCTGGAGGCGGACAGGGTAAAAGCAAAAGATTGAAATATAACAATTCAACCAACAAATGAGGGAATAAGCATGCCAGGTTACAATCAAACAGGGCCATTGGGTCAAGGACCTATGACCGGAAGAAAGATGGGACGTTGCACCAATTTTGGCGCAAACCGAAAAAATGTAAGCAACAAAACCGAAAACAATTCAACCGAAAATTCCATGGAAATTCCTTTTGGAAAAGGTCGTGGAATGGGCTATGGACGTGGATTTGGCCGTGGGCTTGGACGGCAAAGCCGTTTCAATGGAGGCGTGTAAGAGCGAGTAAGGACTATAATCACTTTTAAAATTTGTTTTAAATTACGGGGTAATTATGAAAAAGAGAATTGCTATTCCTTTAGAGAATGGATTACTATGTCCACATTTTGGGCATTGTCAGGCATTTGCTTTTATCGATGTTGATGACGATAAAATAACCAACGTAACAGTATTTGACCCTCCAGAGCATCAACCCGGAACATTCCCGGGGTTTGTTGCAACCAACGGAGCAACCGACGTAATTGGCGGAGGCATGGGCCCCCAGGCGGTTACCCTTTTTAACCAGGCAGGTATTAATGTATTCATTGGTGCCCCCGTTGAGGAGCCAAGCAAGCTGGTAAACGATTTCATTGCTGGAACACTTGTGCTAAGCGCAAACTACTGTGATCATGGTGATGGTGATCATCATGAACATCACCACTAATGGCGTAAATGCGATTAACAGAGTAAATGCCAAGATTGTTTCTTAAAAACCTACCTACGGCTATTCGACAAGATTAACCTGTCCAATAGCCGTAAGGTTAAGTTTCTGGATTTTTTCAACTTACATTAAACTCCAACAATTACGCAAAGGCTCCCGAAATTCAGAGGGAACTTAACCGTAAACTTGCAGAAATCAGTAATATGGATGATTGATTAACGAAAATGATCCGCGAATTTTCTTCCTACTAATTGTAAAATGTGAGGTATCGCCAATCTTC
Source organism: Bacteroidales bacterium (assembly GCA_050180015.1). Taxonomy (GTDB): domain Bacteria; phylum Bacteroidota; class Bacteroidia; order Bacteroidales; family Tenuifilaceae; genus JBFXEO01. Next base: position 17,805 of record JBFXEO010000033.1, read on the forward strand.
TAATGGTTGATAAAGGCAGTTTTATTGTTTACAATCCAAATTAAACTAAAAATGGAAAAAGTAAAGATCGGAATCATAATATGCCACCGTTACAGAACTTGTGCTGGAGGCAAATGTCTTAAATCCCTCAAGAACAGAGAAGGTGCTTTCGAAATGTATAAGGACGAGGATGTTGACCTCGTAGGGTTCACAACCTGTGGCGGTTGTCCCGGTGGAAATATAGAATATGCCCCCGAAGAAATGAAAAAGAACGGGGCAACACACATACATCTTGCCACAGGGTTACTCGTAGGAGATCGGAAGAG
>JBFXEO010000034.1:0-17976 GCA_050180015.1 Bacteroidales bacterium
ACTATTCTGCTCGGCTTGGCAGTTATTCTTTTGGGCTACAGTTCGTATGCGGGAATTGTTATCCGCTCATCGGCAAATCCGCCAATGGACCAAAACAGCCCCGATAACATGTTCTCGCTACTTTACTACCTCAACCGCGAGCAGTGCGGTGACAGGCCATTGCTTTACGGACAAACATTCAGCGCACAACCTATTGACAGGGAAGATGGGGCTCCGTCTTACGTTCCCAAAAACGGGAAATACGTAGTGGTAAGAAAAAATTCGAAATACCTCTACGATTCACGATTTGAAATGATTTTTCCCAGAATGTACAGCAACGAAACCCAACATATCAATGCCTATAAGAACTGGACTAACTTTAAGGGTAAGCCAATAACTGTTTACTCCCAGGATCAGAAACAGCAAACTTTATATGTTCCAACCTTTGGCGAAAATCTGAAATTCTTCCTTAAGTATCAGCTGAATTTCATGTACTTCCGCTATTTCATGTGGAATTTTGCCGGCAGGCAGAATGATATACAGGGGAATGGTGATGTATGCCGGGGAAACTGGATCAGCGGAATCCCTATTCTTGATGATGCCCGGTTGGGGCCACAGGATAAGTTGCCCGGCATATTTAAAAACAGTAAGGCAAACAACAAATACTACCTTTTGCCCCTGTTGCTTGGAATTTTGGGGTTCATTTTCCACTACTACCGTCGTAAACACGATTTTTGGGTAGTAACGGCACTTTTCGTACTAACGGGTATTGCCATAGTTGTTTACCTCAACCAAACGCCATATCAGCCCAGGGAAAGGGATTACGCCTATGCCGGTAGCTTTTACGCTTTTAGTATATGGATTGGGCTTGGTGTTATGGCTGTGTACGAATTATTCCGCAAAATAAAAGATCATCCATCAACGGCACTGCTAAGCGCAGCTCTCTGTACGCTTGGCATCCCGGTTTTAATGGCGTCGGAGAACTGGGACGATCACGACAGGTCTGGCTGCTACATACCGGTTGATTTTGGTTATAACATGCTTATAGGGTGTCAGCCCAATTCGGTACTGTTCACCTACGGTGATAACGATACATTTCCGCTCTGGTACAACCAGGAAGTTGAGGGCGTTAGAACCGATGTACGGGTATCCAATTTAAGCTACCTGCGTGGAGATTGGTACATCGAACAAATGCTCCGAAAAGCATACGAGAGCGACCCTCTCCCGCTCAGAATGACCCACGATAAATATTACTCCGGCAAACGCGATGTGGTACTGGTTTACGATAGAATAAAAGAACCGATTGACCTAGGGCAGGCGGTTAACTTTATGCTAAGCGACGAGCCCGGAGCAGAGCTGAGATCGCCATTTGATCCTACCGAACGGATTAACTACATACCATCGTCCAAGCTATACCTTCCCATCGACAAAAATCAGGTAATTAACACGAAAACCGTCAGTCCCGATAAGTATAATCAAATTGTTGACACCATGAAATGGTCGCTGAGGAAACAAATGATTATGAAGGACGGGCAGGTAATTCTGGATTTACTGGCCACCAATAGCTGGGCTAGACCCATTTACTTTGGAACAACGGTGAACAGCGAAACATACATGGGGCTGGAGAATTACTTTCAAGTTGAAGGACTAATGTTCCGGGTGGCACCTTTGAAAGAAGGCCGCCAATGGGGAGTTGGCAATGTTAATACAGCCACAATGTACGATAACCTGATGAACAAGTACCGTTTCAGGAGCATCAATAACCCCAAGGTTTATATTGATGAGAACAAAAGCCGAATTATTGCAAATTACAGAAATTTATTTGCACGACTGGCCAATGGGCTGGTGGATGAGGGGAAAAAAGATTCTGCTTTAGCAGTACTTAACAGGTGCACGGAACTGATTCCGGACAAAACTGTTCCCTTAAACTACTTTGCATTGCCAATGGTAGAGGGATACTACCGGGCAGGAGACTCCGCAGAAGCGGTGAAATACTCATCATTGCTAATGGAACAGTCGGTTGAGCAGTTAAATTATATTCTTACCAGTGTAAATAAAAACGATCAGCAGGAACTTTATAACGATTTACAGCTTAACATGGCCATTTTACAGGAGTTACACAGAATGGCCGAAAAATATGAAAAGGGGAATCACCTACAGAAAATAAACAGGGAGTTTGAGCGGTTTTTATCGATGTTGCAATAAAAACAAACATGATAAACCTTAGCCCTCCCCGATTTTTGCAACTTCTTTTTCCGGATTTCATCTGGAATTTTCCCGATGAGCGCGAAAGCGTATTCTTAACTTTCGATGACGGCCCAACCCAGGATGTAACACCCTGGGTTCTCGATCAGCTGAGAAAATTTAACGTCAAGGCTACCTTTTTTTGTCTGGCCAAAAACGTAGAGATGAACCCAAAGATTTTCAAGCAAATTCAAGATGAAGGCCATTCCATTGGAAGTCACTCGTATAGCCACATAAAAGGATGGAGTACAGACACATCGCAGTATATACAGGACATTATTTACGCCAACTCGTTCATAAAAAGTAACCTTTACCGTCCGCCTTACGGGCGAATCACATCACGACAATTTTTACTGCTTAAACATCGGTACAAAGTAATAATGTGGGACGTACTTAGCATGGACTACAGTAAGCGCATTTCACCCCGCAGGGTGGTTAACAACGTAATGAACCATGTTCATCCGGGGGCAATAATTGTATTTCACGATTCCGTAAAAGCCCAGCGAAACCTTAAGTACGCTTTACCGCGTGTGCTTGAAGGGATAACTGCAATGGGCTTGACCTTTAAGCCTATTGTTATTGAGGATTAGCTGTAAAATTAACGACCAAATGTTGTGAGAAGGAAACGGGTACTTTTCATCGTTCAACTTCCACCTCCCGTTCATGGAGCCAGCACCATGAATAGTATTGTTTTTGAGAGAATATCCCAAAATAGTAGCTATAGCTGTAAACTCATAGAGTTAAATTTTGCCCGGGACCTATCGGATCTTCAGGTTTTCCGGTTGGGGAAAGTTGTAAAAGCTATTGCTATTTACCTGAGAATTTGCTGGAGCCTAATAGCTTTTCGCCCCTATACAGTATATTTTTCAATGGTTCCTCTGGGTTTCGTCCTACTCCGTGATAGCATTTATCTGATAACCATCAAATTGTTACGTTGGAATGTGAGGCCAATACTTCATTTTCACAAATCTGGGCTATATCAATTCAGCAAAAGGCATAATTTATCGTGGTTATACAGGCTAATATTCAGACGGTGTACAATAATTCATCTATCGCCACAACTTATAGAAAGGGAGCTGGTTCCACTAAAGCTGAGAAACGTAAAAATTTATTCGGTTCCCAACTCAATTCAACACGGCAAGTATCAACTTGCCGCATCAACAAGCAGAGATAGGTATAAAATACTTTTCCTCTCCAACTTGCTGCCGCAAAAGGGATATAAATTACTGGTGGAGGCCGTAGCCACGCTTAAAAACGAGTTCCCGGAAATTTCCCTGACCATTGCGGGACAGGCCCCCGGTAAACAGATCGAGGCCGATTTAAGAGCCTACATTGCAAGCCACGGTATTGTCAACGCTATTACCTTAACGGGAGTTGTTAGCGGTATCAGGAAACAACAACTTTTTGAAGAGTCCAGCATTTTTGTTTTACCTTCAAAGATGGAATACTTCCCGCTGGTTTTACTGGAAGCCATGTCGTATAAAGTTGCTGTAATTACCAGCGGAAGAGAAAACCTTGGCAAAACGTTTACAGATAAAGAGCAACTCCTTTTCCTTGATGAAATAAATCCACGAGACATTGCCCACAAAATAAGAATACTCTTGAGTAACGAGGCCTACTTAAACACTGTATCCGAAAACGGATATAAGCGTTGGCTGGAGCTACAGCAAGAAAGCGGAATGCTTATAGATAAAATTTTTGCGGAAAATTGATTGATGCGGAAGGGGAACAATTGAAGAATGGCTCCAATTGGTTGAGGAGGAAATGAAACGAATTAATTTCTTTTAGATTTTTGAAATATGCAAAATACTAGAACAACCCGTGTATTTGCGCATCAATTTTATTGATAACCGTTCTCAAATCCTCTGGTTTTTCGGGGATATTCAAGCTATCAACATCAACAATTAGCAATTTCCCCAGCTTATAGCTTTCGATCCATGCTTCGTAGCGTTCATTTAAGCGTTGGAGGTAGTCTAACCGGATATTCTTTTCGTAATCTCGCCCACGCTTCTGGATTTGGCGTACCAGGGTGGGCACCGAGGCCCGAAGGTATATTAATAAATCCGGGGGGTTAATTAGCGATGTCATCAGGGCAAAAAGGTTCTGGTAATTATTAAAATCTCGGGTTGACATTAACCCCATCTGGTGCAGGTTTGGTGCAAATATGTTGGCATCTTCATAGATTGTTCTATCCTGAATCACATCTTCCCCCTTTCGGTGTATGTCCACAATTTGGCTGAACCGACTATTAAGAAAATATATCTGCAGGTTAAAACTCCAGCGCTGCATGTCCTCGTAAAAATCGTTCAGGTAGGGATTATCATCAACGTCTTCGTACTGGGGGTTACACCTATAGTATTTAGCGAGTAAGCCTGTCAGCGTCGTTTTCCCCGATCCAATATTCCCGGCAATGGCAATGTGCATAAATTAATTTTTAACGGTTGAATAAATTCAAAAAAGATACTTTTAAAAGTACGAATACTTTTCAAAACAAGGGGAATGCACCCAAATATTTGGCGGGTTATTTATGCACAGCTGTTAAAAACTTTATATTCAAAATACATTCAGACAATAATTACCGTGAGGTACTGGTTAGCTGGTTGTGTATTGCCATCAGCTGCTCCAGATACTCGCGGGAGTTCGACAACCGGGGGACTTTATTCTGTCCGCCCAGTTTGCCACGCTGTTTCATCCACTCAAAAAATGTTCCCGGAACAACATTTCTAACAATGGGCATCCCGAGGGTAACCCCTTTGTAGCGCTTGGCTTCATAGTCAGAATTGATTGAGCAAAGTGCGGTATCGAGTTCGTAAGTAAACTCCGACATGCTGGATGGTTCTGTCTCAAATTCGATAACCCATTCATGGGCACCCGTTTTGTCCCTATCCATATATATGGGTGCGGCAGTATATTCATTTATTTGTGCATCAGTTTTATTGCAGGCAACTTTAAGGGCTTTCTCGGCATTATCAACAATTACCTCTTCTCCAAAAACATTGATGAAATGACGTGTTCTGCCGGAAATTCTTATTTTATGGGGTGATTTTGAGGTAAAGGTAATGGTATCGCCGATTAGGTAACGCCATAGCCCGGAATTCGTGCTGATTACCATTGCATAGTTTTTCCCAATCTCAGCATCGGCTATGGTTAAAACCCTTGGCTTTTCTAATGCAGTGTCTTCCACTGGGATAAATTCGAAGAATATCCCGTAGTCGAGCATCAGCAGCATATCGTCCGCGTTAAGATCGTCCTGAATTGCAAAGAAACCTTCGCTGGCATTGTACGCCTCCATGTATTGCATGTTGGGCGAAGGAATTATTTTCTTGTACTGCTCGCGGTACGGGGCAAAACTTACGCCGCCGTGCATGTAAAGCTCTAGCCTTGGCCATACCTCAAGCAAATTCGATTTGCCGGTAAAGTCCAGTATATGTTTTATCATTACCAAATTCCACGATGGTACCCCGGCAATGCTGGTTACGTTTTCTTTCAGCGTTTCATGGGTAATTTTTTCGAGTTTTTTCTCCCAGTCGGGGATTAGAGCTACCTTCTGGCTGGGAGTCCGGATAAATTCGACCCACCAGGGCTGGTTTTCAATCAGTATTGCCGATAAATCGCCATAGTATGATTTCGTGGAAAAGTTATCGATCTGATGGCTACCGCCCAGGGTAAGCCCTTTCCCCGATAGAAGGTTGCTTTCGGGAAAGAGGTTTGAATAGATTGCAATAATATCGCGACCGCCACGGAAATGACATCCTTCTAAGGCATCGAAACTTACAGGGATGAACTTACTCTTACTCTGCGTAGTACCCGAAGATTTGGCAAACCACTTAACCTCTGTAGGCCAAAGCAAATTCTTCTCGCCCTGCCTTAATCGGTCTATGTACGGCTTAATGCCCTCGTAATCAACAATTGGGAGGCGACTCTGAAACTCATCAACAGTTTTTATTGTGCTAAACCCGTATTTTGTGCCATACTCAGTATCCTTGGCTTTGGATAACAGCGATGTAAATGTGTTGATCTGGGTTTCAACAGGATTCTTCCTGAAAAAGTCAATTTCACTTAAACGCTTTGTGTTTAACCAGCTTAGGATAGAGTTAATGATCGGCATAGTTTTCTTATTGTCAAATCAACTCAAATCTACATGTTTTTTCGATAAAACCTTACGTTGCCCTAAAAATTGTTGCCCGGAATTTCTTTATTGTTCACCTTAGCTGGCCTTACTTTTAAACGAAATTCTTCCGGCCAGTATTTCATCATACACCCCGTCGCTTAGCTGTTTGTTTTTCTCTTCCAGCATACCACTTATTCCCAGTATTCTATGAATACGGAAACGGTTCTTCAGCGATAACCTTTTTAGTATCACGTCTAGCATTCTTCCAACGATTTTACTTCCAACAACGGTTTCCAGGGGTTTCAGCCTGTCGTAGCGCGACAAAGGCGAGCGGAACCCTGCTCCATGATGGTAAATTAAATTCTCGTAAATCCCACACATCACCGGATGCCCTGTAAGCTGACCTGTTCGTAGCAATGGCTTCCAGCAAATATGGTTATCGTTCAGTATTTTCAGCAAATTTCCGCCCACATCGGTTCGTGGAACTCCCGGCTGGGTAATCCATTCAAATCCCTCAGTCCAGTCTCCTTTAATCTTTTTCCAAAAACCTACGGTTGTTAGGCAAAACGAAGGATGTGGCTGGATATCTCCCACGTTTTCTGGCCGTTGAATTGCTGCCAGCGGATATTCCTGTAGTGTTTCCGCGATAAACGTATCGAGTTTACCTACAGGAAAGGCATCACCATCAATAAAGATTAGGGGATCGCTGTCCGATTCTGCCAGAGCTTCAATAGTTTCGGCCAGTAAATTTAGCTTGATGGCATGTTCTTTAATTGGTTCTGTACAGGAATAAGAATATTTTGAACGATGCCGTGCTGCATCTCCGCTTAAAAATGCGTAAATTCGGAAGGGTTGATTGATACTATTATTCAGGTAATTTAGCTGAACATCAATCCATTTGTCGGTTTCCCAGTGAACGGTAGCAATATGAATCATAAATTCCCGGTTGAAAAAGATACAAGGCAGGTGTGGCTTGTTTGGTTTACTAACCGATCAGGATCCACCCTGTTGCTGAACGAACTCAACAAATATACAAAAATTGTTGCCCTTCCGGAGGGAGACCGGCTGGCTGATTACCTGCTTTCAAAACCGGGGAATCTGGCTAAAAACAACCAGGCGTTAATTGATAATTTAAATAGATTGTTTGAAACAGACCCGAAATTAACCCTTTGGAGAATCCGGATAACGTTAACCGATGTGGCCGGCTCAAAAACTTATGCCGATTTATTCTTTAAAATTTTGGTTAAAGCCGCAGCAGGGTTAAAGCCCGATTTCGAGATAGCTGTTTTTAAGGATACATACATTGGTAATTATTTCGCCCAAATTGAAAAGTCCCTATCAACCCCGAATAAAATTTCGCTGATACTCCTCGTTCGTGATCCACGCTCAGTATTCTGCTCGCAAAAGCAAACCATTGGTAGCTGGCGGAAGCCAATGTCCTCGAATCCCATTTCAACCTCAACGGAATGGACAAAACGGATACAGGTATTCACCACAATACCGGGCAGTAAAAAAATGTTACGGTACGAAGATTTTGTGGCCAACCCCGACGCCGTACTTGCGAATCTGTTTATGGATTTTAACTTTCCCCCAACGGTAAAAGAAAACCGATTCAGCGATTCCTACTTTCAACGTATTCCTAAACATTTGCAACCAATTCATCGAAGAATTCTTTTTCCTCCCAATACCAGCCGGATTGATTGCTGGGAAAATGAACTTTTACCAACAGAGATATTTGCCGTTGAGTTTAAGTGTAGGTATTTACTGGGCGAATTGGGTTATACGGCAAATCATTACAGACCATTCGAAATTTTTTTATCGGCCAATGGATTTAATTTTTTAATTTGGATGTTAAAAGATTGGCTTACTAGAGTCAAAAAAAATTGCAGGAAACGACAATTACCGCCATTAAAGTGACAGATCAGCCAACATTCCTGTTTTTTACCACAGAAACGGCCCCAACCTATGCCGGCGATGGGCTAAATGCACTCTTACTGGCTCAAACACTTGCCGGTAAAGGCTATATGGCGACTATTATCTGCCTTAATCCGTATAGGTTACTTCCAGATTACGAAGAGTATAACGCCGTTTCTGTACTTCGGGTTCCTTACCTATTCAAAACACGTTTTGGTAGAGCAATGCTCCGTTTCCGAATGGTATGGAAAGTATTCAAAATCGGCAGGCAATACTCTACCTGGATGATTTATGGTGCAATGCCAACACACCGATTGGTAATTCTATCTGGCTGGCTACTGGGTAAAAAAATCGTATTTCGCTCAACACTCTATGGTTTCGACAATGCATCATCGCTGGTTAATTCTGGGCGGGGTTTGCAAAATCGCGTAAAAAAATGGATATTAGGCAGAGTAAATGGATACTACGCGCTAAACAGCAAATTTGCCAACGACTGGATTAATTTGCTTAGGCAAAGCAACAATATTTTTGTGTCACCACAGGGTGTCTGCTGCCATAAATATAACCAAAACAATTACAGTAAAGCAGAATTACGGCATGAGCTGAACCTTCCGGATAATACGGTTCTCTTGGTAATGGTTGGGCACCTGATACAACGGAAAGGATTTCCTCAAATATTTGAATGGCTCAGCCAAATTGGCGGGGATTTTTTGCTAATTCAAGTTGGTAGGAACAGTGCGCCGGAATGGGATATTATGAATCGGAAAAACCTGGAAATGTCCCGCATAAAAGAACTGGGTAAAAAAATGCTGGGCAATAGAATACTCTTCATCGGTGATACTAATAGAGTCAATGATTACCTTACCGCTTCCGATATTTTTCTGCTTAACTCTCAGTCCGAGGGATTCCCGCCAAATTCTTTAAACGAGGCAATGGCGGCTGGGCTACCAATCCTATCGAAAAATACTTACGGGTACGATGATTTTCTAGAAGATGGTATTAACGCGTTGATTTACTCCAACGTTGCTGAATTTACCTCAAAACTCAAGCTGTTGCTTTCCAGCGCAGAGTTGCGGAAACAAATGGGAGCCTCTGCTCAAATGTTCACACTGGGGAAAAACGATATAGCGGTAGTTGCAAATAATTTTCTTGGTTTTATTGGTAGTATCGATTAGGGAGAAGCAATAGTTCTGGGATATCTCTGTAAATTATAGTCAACGGAGGATTGTCCAGAAAATATTAAACGGTTTGTAACAATTTTGTAATTTTACTGTTTTTAAATTACCAACTAAGTCAGGGAGCATGAGCAGTGGTTTTAAATTGTTGGATGGGATTAATTCTCCCGATGACCTTAAAAGATTAAGGCCCGATCAGCTGGAGCCGTTGAGTACTGAGCTACGCCAGTTTATAATCGATGTAATTTCTTCCAATCCGGGTCATTTGGGGGCAAGTTTAGGCGTGATAGAACTTACCATTGCCCTGCATTACGTGTTTAACACGCCTTACGACAGGGTTGTTTGGGACGTTGGCCATCAGGCTTACGGACATAAAATACTTACCGGGAGAAGGGACACCTTTCACACCAATCGGAGGTACAGAGGAATCAGCGGGTTCCCCAGAAGAGAGGAAAGCGAGTACGACCCGTTTGGCGTTGGGCACTCATCAACCTCAATATCGGCGGCGGCGGGGATGTCTGTCGCATCGGGGCTAAAACTTGAGCCACGGCATGTAGTAGCAGTAATTGGCGATGGAGCCCTTACCGGGGGAATGGCCTTTGAGGGATTGAATCATGGCGGAAGCCTTAAGTCCGATCTTCTGGTTATACTCAACGATAATAATATCTCTATTGATCCCAGCGTAGGCGCATTAAAGGAATACCTGCTCGATATAACCACCTCAAAAACCTACAACAAGCTAAAAACCGAGGTTTGGGATATGCTTGGACGGGTCGATAGGTTTGGCCCGCGTACCCGTTCGGCAATTCAGAAAATAGAGACCGCCGTAAAGGCAACACTGTTAAAGCAAAGTAATTTCTTTGAATCAATGGGTTTCCGTTACTTTGGACCGGTAGATGGGCATGATATTGGCTACCTGGTTAAAGTGTTAAGTGATTTAAAAAACATACCCGGCCCAAAGTTGCTACATTGCCTTACGGTAAAAGGTAAAGGATTCTCGCCCGCCGAGGAAAATCAAACCCTTTTCCATGCTCCGGGATTATTCGATAAAGAAACCGGCGAAAAAATTGTTATCACAACCAACAAACCAACACCGCCAAGGTATCAGGATGTTTTCGGCGAAACGCTGGTAGAGCTGGCCAGCAAAAATGATAAAATTGTGGGCATCACTCCGGCAATGGCAAGCGGCTGCTCACTAAATATAATGATGGAAAAATTCCCCGCCAGAACTTTTGATGTTGGCATTGCAGAGCAACATGCCGTTACATTCTCTGCCGGGTTGGCCGCAGAAGGTCTTGTCCCGTTCTGTAATATTTACTCCACCTTTATGCAACGGGCCTATGACCAAGTAATACACGACGTTGCCCTACAGAATTTGCACGTAGTATTTTGCCTCGACCGTGGAGGCCTGGTCGGCGACGATGGCGCCACACACCATGGAGCCTTCGACATTGCCTATATGCGCTCCGTACCGAACATTGTTGTTGCAGCCCCAATGAACGAGGTAGAACTCCGAAACATGATGTACACGGCACAACTCGATGGAATGGGCCCGTTCTCCATTCGATACCCCCGGGGTAACGGGGTAACGGTTGATTGGCATAGACCATTCCAGAAATTGGAGGTTGGCAAAGGGCAAATACTCAGGGATGGTAGTGACATTGCTATTCTTACATTAGGACATATCGGCAATCTTGCATCAAAAGCAGCAGTATTGCTTGAGATCGATGGTATAGGCGTTTTCCATGCCGATATGCGGTTTGCAAAACCGTTGGATACAGAACTGCTAAAGTACGTTGGGGAAAACTTTAAAACCGTACTAACCGTTGAGGATGGTTGCCTTCCCGGTGGCTTTGGCAGTGCCGTTTTGGAATGGCTGAACGATAACGGTTTCTCCACTAAAGTTATTAGGCTCGGAATTCCAGATTCGTTTATTGAGCATGGTACACAGCAGCAACTTTACTCCGTTTGCGGATTTGATATCGATACTATTTACAAAACGGCACAAAAATATGCCGTTAAAAAAGCCAAGATGAAGGTTGGCTAACCTTGGAAAACCAGACCCACATCAACATTGACAGTTAAATATAGATTTCAGCTGGTATGGTTGGGGCAACCCCAATGATCCAAATAAAAATGCTTACCTGATCAACATTGATTTGTCATTTAAAATAATCTTCATATCTTCGCCACCCGAATGTTCTGTTATTTATAGTTGCCCGGGTGGCGGAATTGGTAGACGCGCTGGTCTCAAACACCAGTGGTAGCAATACCATGCCGGTTCGATCCCGGCCCCGGGTACGTAAACAAAAACCCTCTTACGGGGGTTTTCCGTTTATGCTGGCCGTTTAGAAAATATTTACAAAGGCAATTAAATCCCCTATTTTGCATCTCACGCTCGTCACAAATAATTTACATAGACCGATACCAATCGTTATTTTTTCCTAAATTTCATGTAATATCGCACAGCTAAATATTAGAATCTTTAAATTTGGCAAGCATGGATAAAAAGTTATACCCGTATGGCGACAAACAATCGCAATTCGATAGGCGTTACCTCGAAATGGCCAAAATATGGGCAAAAAATTCATACTGTATTCGCCGGCAGGTAGGGGCATTAATTGTAAAGGATAGAATGATCATATCTGACGGGTATAATGGAACCCCATCAGGCTTTGAAAATGTTTGCGAGGATGAATCCGGTAAAACAAAACCTTACGTACTGCACGCCGAGGCAAATGCAATTACTAAGGTGGCCAAGTCCAGCAATAGCTCCGATGGCTCTACCCTGTATGTAACGTCATCACCCTGTATGGAGTGTTCCAAGTTAATCATTCAGGCGGGTATAAAAAGAATCGTATATTGCGATGAATACCACAACCTCGAGGGGATTGAACTTTTAAGGCGGGCCGGTGTTGAAGTGGTTAAAATTGATGTTGAAGAAGTTATGAACAGTTAAACATTTTCAAGGAATGGCATACCAGAACAGTAAAAAAGACATAGTTTATCCGATTGTACTTGCGGCAACACTGGTAATTGGAATCTTTATCGGGATCAACTTTAGCGGTAAACATGTAGAGAAACCAAATCTACTCGTATATCCAAAAACAGATAAGCTAACCAGCGTAATAAACTATATTCAGGAAGAGTACGTTGATACGGTTTCAATGAATTCGCTGGTAGAAAGCACAATCCCTTCTATCCTAAAAAACCTCGATCCGCACTCTGTTTATATACCCGCATCGGATTTTCAGTCGGTGAATGAGCCGCTTGAAGGCGGCTTCGATGGTATTGGAGTTCAGTTTAACATGTCGAATGATACGGCGGTGGTGGTTAATACAATTCCGCATGGGCCCTCCGAAAAGTTGGGCATTCTCGCTGGCGATAGAATAGTCACGGTAAACGGCCGAAGTATAGCGGGAATTAAATTCCCCTTCGACAGTATTCCCAAGCTGTTAAAAGGGCCAACCGGAACGCATGTCCTAGTTGGCATAAAGCGAAGCGGCGTTCCGGAGCTTATAGATTTCGATATTGTTAGGGACAAAATACCGATCCATAGCATTGATATTAGCTACATGGTTACCCCTAAAATTGGCTACATCAAAATTACCACTTTTGCAAAAACCACCTACCAGGAATTTTTACTTGCCATTGATAGGTTATAGGAGCAGGGAATGCAAAAACTCATTTTAGATTTACGCAGCAATAGCGGAGGATACATGGATGCAGCAACAAATATTGCCAATGAATTTTTGACAGAGAATAAACTCATTGTTTACACCCAGGGCAAGAATAGAAACCGTCAGGATATATATTCCGACGGAAAAGGCGGCTGTCAGTATTTAGGTTTGGAAATTTTGATCGATGAATTTTCCGCCTCGGCCAGCGAAATATTGGCGGGTGCAATTCAGGATAACGACCGGGGAACAATTATTGGCCGTCGGTCATTCGGTAAAGGGTTGGTTCAGGAGCAAATATTCTTTTCCGATGGCTCCGGGTTAAGGTTAACCATTGCACGCTACTACACACCTTCCGGAAGGAGTATCCAAAAACCCTATAAACCGGGTGATGATATAGACTATTTTAATGATATTAATAACCGCTACCTACATGGCGAATTGCAGGTGGCAGATAGCATACAGTTTGCCGATTCGTTGAAGTACCATACCGTTGGCGGAAGGGTGGTTTACGGTGGCGGTGGCATAATGCCCGATGTTTTTGTTCCACTCGATACTTTCGGTGTTACTCCATATTTACAGCAGGTTTCGCGGAGAAACCTTATTTACCGCTATGCATTTGCGTTTACCGATAAACACCGTAGGGATGCTCGCGGGCTAAAAGATTTCAAGGCAGTTGATCGATACCTGAAGGAGTTCAACCTTTTGTCGGAATTCATTCAATTCGCCGAACAAAACGGAGTCCCGGCCAATACCAAGGAAATCAACGAGTCAAAATTTATTCTGGAAACCCAGCTTAAAGCAACCATTGCCCGCAATATTATCGACAGCGAAGGGTTTTACCCGTACATAAAAGATATAGATGAAACTTTGCTTAAAGCCATTGAACTGATGAAAAAGGGGAACGCTCAACCTACGGCTACGTTGTCATTTAAAGATGTTGATGTTCGGGTACTAATCAATGCTCAGCTGAAAACCTGGGTTAAAATGGATATGATTGCCGCGGTGGTCTGATCTTTTTCTTCAATAAAACCAAGGTGTCCCGAATTATCCAGAAAAATAGTTCGGGCTTTTTTGTGCCTTTCGGCAACGGATGTTGCAACATCCGTTGCAATTAAATTGTCGTGCCGGCCATAGATAAAAAACACGGGAAAACTTGCCGCTGCAACCACATGGTTCCTATCGGGACGTTGAGCCATTCCATTCAACGCTCCAATTATTCCCAAATCCGGGGTGGACAAGGCAATCTTTTTCGATCTGTTTACCGCTGCTGCAAAACGATCAAGGTTCTGTTTGGCAAATAGTCTGGGGATATTCGTATCCACTATTTTTTCTTTGCCGTTAGCCTTAACCAGCTCAATATCGTCAAGCCGACCTTTACGCTTCTCCGCGCTATCTGGATCTGGTGTGGAGTGTAGCAGGCAAAGCCCCGAAACCCGGGTTGGGTAACGTTCGGCAAATGCTAAACTTACATAGCCACCCATTGAATGACCTACAAGAAATACTTTTTTCAACGCTAGGCTCGATATTACAGCACTTACGCAATCGGCCATAAACTCCATACCAATGGTTTGCAACTTGCATACAGATTTTCCGTGACCGGGCATATCTACCCTAAGAACACTAAAATGTTGCTCCAATCCGCCAACAAAATCATCCCAAATATCAATGTTCTCCAAATACCCGTGAATCAGTAAAACCAAAGGTCCCTGCCCGCTTAACTTGTAATGCAAGGTGCAAGCTGGCAATTCTATATATCTTTCCATGCCGTAACTCTTAAATTCCACGGTGCAAGTTATTTTTTTGAATACAACATAACAAATTAAAAAGATAAAGTGCGTTTTTGCCCGAAAATTCTGGCGGTTACATGAAAATATTGAACCAAACAACGGTAGCTTTTCTTCTGGGTAAATGAAAGTCCCTTTAGAAAAAATAAAATCAGGATTGGCGAAAAGTCATAGATTTTTAGCCGCTAGATCACCGGCAGTAAAAGAGGAATTTAAACCAGCAATAAAAAAATATTAATATCGCTTGCGATATAAAATATTATTCTTACATTTGCATCGCAGGCGATGTTGTCTGCAACGATACAAATAACGGTATGAAAACAATCTATCAAACAAAGGTTACTGCCGAGGGCGGTAGAAACGGACGAGTTGTAAGCGAAGACGGCATATTAAATTTTGATGTTCGTGTTCCACAGGCCATGGGGGGCGGAGGAGGAAGCTACACAAACCCCGAGCAACTTTTCGCGGCAGGCTATGCGGCGTGTTTCGATAATGCTTTAATCTATTTAGCCCGCCGGCAAAAGCTAAAGATTAATTCTAAGGTTACTGCAACGGTCGGATTGCAGGAAACCGAGTCGGGAGGGTTTGCCCTAATTGCCAACCTCGATGTGGAAATTCCGGGTGTAGAAAAAAGTGTTGCCCATGAGCTAATAGCGCAGGCCCACGCTACCTGTCCATACTCCAATGCGATACGGAATAATGTGAATGTAAAGGTTAGTTTGGTTGAGAATCAAAATTAATGGTTATGGGCAGTAAATTTTACGGTTTCTCCGCCCGGAGCTTACAGGGGCAGGATGTTAAAATGGATATGTACAAGGGAAAAACCATTTTGGTTGTTAATACTGCCAGTAAATGCGGATTTACACCGCAGCTGAAAGGGCTAGAGCAGCTATACCAAAAGTATCAAAACAGAAATTTTGTTATTCTGGGTTTTCCGTGCAACCAGTTTGCCAACCAGGAACCTGGCGATGAAAAATCCATTTCCGAAGGGTGCGTGGTAAATTACGGGGTTACCTTTCCCATGTTCTCAAAAATAGCTGTAAATGGGCGCAAAGCACATCCTATTTACCAATACCTCAAAGGTGAGTTGAATGGTACATTTGGTAGCAGAATAAAATGGAATTTTACAAAATTCCTTATCGATTCCAACGGAAAACCCATAAAAAGATTTTCGCCGTACACCAAACCGGAGAAAATTGATAGGTACCTGGAAAAAATAATACGTTAATTTTGGGAGATCGAAATTCCTTGTGATTTTTCGCAGGGAATTTTCGGTTCCGGGGAAAAGTTTTTGCCTTTTGCTCCAAAAGTACCGGAAAATTTATTACCGGGGATTCAAGCTGGGTGATTGCATCAGAAATTTACTTTATGTCAATCATCCAATTGTAAACCGCTTAGAACAAACCGATAAGTATTTTTAATACATTAAGCCATGGAGAATGATCAGCTAAAGCTGAAGAATCAGCTATGCTTCCCGGTTTACGCCGCATCGCGGTTAATCATAAGGGCATATCAGCCATACCTAGATAAATTGGGAATAACATATCCCCAGTACTTGGTACTTATGGTTTTGTGGGAATCGGATGAAATTTCGGTAAACGATATTACCCAAAAGCTAATTCTTAATACCAATACCGTTACGCCTTTACTTAAACGTATGGAGTTGCAAGGGCTGATTTCACGTACCCGCTCCGGCAACGATGAACGCAAGGTAATTATTACGCTAACCGAAAAGGGTATGCAGCTTCAAAAAGAGGCCGAAACAATACCCCAGAGCCTTGCGTCAAGTTTAATTTCAGAATCGATGCAAATAGAAGAACTGGTTGACCTGAAGGACAAACTTTACCTGCTCATCAACTCATTACTAAAGAAGAATGGGTTAAAGTAAACTTTCCAGGCACAGGGGTACCCTTTATTTTTTCAGAGTATTCACTAACGGGTTACGGGATACACGGTCAAAAGAAAAACCCTTCTTAAAAAAGAAGGGTTTCGTCGAATTGGGAATATACTAAAATCCTGCGTCTAAACTTTTTATAACGCCCATACTTTCCAGGTATTTTCTGAGCGAAGATACGTTTACCGAAACAACTATACCAATTTTATACTCTTTCCCGGTTTTAATTCTATCCTCTGCAGCAATGGCGCCCTCGTTAACCAGGTTAATATATTTAAGATATTCTCCCCCATCGCTGAAGAACGTCTTGAAAAAATCAGCTTTTTCCGTTTCAGCATTCGGATCGGAAACAAGGGCTACCTGACCCGGAATACCTGACTTCCCGGGAAAACCCTTAAATAGAATGCCATGAATAGCATCCTTCTTAACCTGATTAAAATTGGGCATGGGGTTTTTGGAGTACGTCCATACTTTTACCAGGTATGTACCCTGAACGCCGGTGTTAAGCGCTTCAAGTTCATACTTTTTGTTGGAAGTTTCCGCGGCCTTTTTGGTTGATGCGCATGATACCGATAATAAAATAATACCTGCCAGACCAATCGATTTTAGTAATGCCTTCATACATTTAAGATTTTAGTTTATTAGTACCTGGTTATTTTATTTGCCGAATAAGCATTCCCGGATAAAACTTGCTGCCTCCCTTAAAATACGTACGATCTAATGCTTGCTGAACATCGGTGCTGGTAGCCGTGCTGTCGGCTTGCTGTTCTTCCCCGGCCATATACCGGTTATCCCAAATTTTATTATCAACCCGAATGACACCTTTTCGTACATATTGGGTTTTGCCAAGGTCGTCGATTGTTTGTTCCAGAACCTCGTATTTATCCCCAAACTCAAGGCCCTCCTTTAAACCAATTTTTGCGGTTAGGGGATCGGCTGTGTAGAGTGGCGTTTTGGTTTTAAAAACATCGTGCTCCTTTTGGAGTTTTGCAATTACAGCGTCAACAGCCTTTATGGTGGCAATGCGTATCAATTCTTCTTCGGATTTTTTTGTAAAAACGGTGGATTGAAGATCGGCCCACGCTTTATCGAAACCAACCAGCTCCAGCTTAAATAGCGTTACCGTATCAAACGCAAATTTTAGTTCAGGGGAATTGTAGGTTGAATCCATCCAGTATTTTTCGTAAAAAACAGA